>CAYMQL010000071.1:0-9251 GCA_964392255.1 uncultured Planctomycetaceae bacterium
TGCCTGTATCCCGAAATCTGCCCGATGCTCGGCGCCGATCACGGTCCGCTCGTCCATTTATTGAAAACCGTGCGGGACGCGCCGGGCGTGAAGCAGGCTTGGGTGGCCTCGGGCATCCGCATGGACCTCGCGCTGCGCAGCCCGGCGTACATCCGACAGATCGCCCGACATCATACGGGCGGGCGGCTAAAAGTCGCGCCAGAGCACACCGACCCCGAGGTGCTGCGGCGGATGCACAAGCCGCCGATTGAACAGTTCGAGGCATTCGAGCGCTGCTTTCGCCAAGAGGCCGCGGCCGCCGGCAAAAAAGAGTTTCTCGTGCCTTATTTTCTGGCGGGCCATCCCGGCTGCGATCTGCCGGCGATGATCGACCTGACCCTGTATCTGAAACGGCACGATCTGAGGCCCGACAAGGTGCAAGACTTCATTCCCGGGCCGATGGACCTGGCCACCTGCATGTATTACACCGGGCTCGATCCCATCAGCGGCGAGCCGGTCTATGTGCCGCGCGGCGCCCGCGAGCGCCGGCTGCAACGGGCGTTGCTCCAGTATTTCAAGCCGGAGAATTACGACGACGTTCGCGAGGCTCTTGAACAGGCGGGGCGGCTCGACCTGATCGGCGACGGGCCGGAATGTATAATTCGCTCGCGCCCGCCGCGGGCGTCGGCCAAGCCGGCGTCCAGGACGCGACCGACCGGAAAAAAACCCTCGGCCGGCTACCGCCCGCATCGAAAAAGTGCCCGCCGACGCTCGTAAGCGGCGAGCCGCTTATTGGCTTCCCGCGCCCCGCACTTGCATCCGAATTGCGTAGAGCCCCTTGCCGGCGGTGATGAAAAGCGTTTGCCGATCCGCCCCGCCGAAGCAGACGTTGGCGGTCCAGGGCTCGTCGACGGCGATGTGGGCGATCTGCTTCCCTGCCGGATCGAACACCGTAACGCCGCGGCCCGTCAAATACACGTTTCCGCGATCGTCCAGCGTCATGCCGTCGGATCCCATCTCGCAAAACAACCGCCGGTTGCACAGTTTGCCGTCCGGCTGCACCTCGTAAACATAGGTTCGCTTCGCCGCGATGTCGGCCACGTAAAGCGTCTTGCCGTCGGGCGTGCCGATCAGTCCGTTGGGCCGCTCGAAGCCGTCGGCCGCGCGCACCGGCTCGCGACGGCCCAATGCAAGAAAGTAAACAGCGCTCTGATCCTGTTCCGCCGGGCCGCGTTTCCAGTAATTGCGCTTGTAGAACGGATCGGTGAAGAACAGCCCGCCGTCGGGCCGGACCCAAACGTCGTTCGGCCCATTGAGCCGCTTACCCTGATAGCTTTTGACGACCGTCGTCGCCCGGCCGTCGCGGTCGATGCGCCAAAGTTCGTTCTGCTCGTCGGCGCAGGCCCAAAGATTTCCCTTTTGGTCGAAGCACAGGCCGTTCGATCGGCCGCACGGCTGCATGAAGGTGGAGAGCTTTCCGTCGATGCTCCACTTCAAGATGCGATCGTTCGGCTGGTCGGTGAAAAAGACATTGCCCTCAGCGTCGGCGGCCGGGCCTTCGGTGAACTTGAATCCGCCGGCCAGCTTCTCGACCTTCGCCCCGGGGGCAAGAATCGTGTTCTCGTCGCCCGCGGCCGGGGCGGCAATTATTGTAAAATAAAACGCCAGCGCAAGCACACAAGCCGTTGTTTTCATGTCGCCCTCGCCCCTTTGCACGACAGAGTTTTAGCAGCAAATATCTTACGACCGGCACGCACCGGTCACAAGTGACTTGGCTAAACGGAATTGACCGGGTGCCATGGCACGACAAGGGACCAATGCTGTGGGCGTTTACCCTCTTTCAGCGGATTCTGTTCGACGTAGCGAATCGCCTGTGCAATCGCTCGATCGTCGTCCAGAAAGCATTTCCAACACTTCGCCGCCCAGGGTGTTGGCGAAATACCCCGGCGATCGGTGAACGTACGCAATGGGTGGCGGTTTTCTGAATTCAAGTACTGCGTAGCTTTGACTTTTAAGTGGGTAACCACCCGCTCAATCGGCCGGTCGCAGCGTCCGACGACCACGTGTACGTGATCCGGAAGTATCGAGCAAGCAAACACGCGATAGTTGTGCTCGGCGATCGCCGCGGCGAAGCCTCGCGAAATGTCGAACACCTGGCGGCCGTCGAACGTGACCGCCGGGTACTTCAATGCTTGTTTCGCCGCTTCGCGCAGAGCTCGGTCGTGCGGTTTGGCGGCCACGGATCGCCGTGTGGTGGTCTTGGCGGCCAGCCCGAAGCGGAACAACTCCCAGGAGCCGACAAATTCAGACCATGATCCTCGCGGATCGTTCGGCAACCAAAACCCGTACGCGGTGAAAATGGCGTGGTACGCCAAAATCATGTACGCACCACCGAAAAGTTGAAGGCCAAAATGGAGAATAGCGTTCTGCCGGAATGCTGGCCACCGGGCACTCGTGCCCGGGCTAAACGTAATACATCGGTCGTCATTATTGTTTAGCCCCGGCACTTGTGCCGGGCGCGTGCGGGACAGCGCTACACATCCAAATTCCGCGCTTCGAGCGCGTGTTTTTCGATGAATTCGCGCCGCGGTTCGACTTTGTCGCCCATGAGGATGCGGAACAGATCGTCGGCGGCGCTGGCGTCGTCCATTTTTACTTGCAGGAGCGTGCGATTGGCCGGGTCGAGCGTGGTTTGGCGCAGCTCGTCGGGGTTCATTTCGCCGAGTCCTTTAAAGCGGGTTACTTGCAGGCCTTTTTCGCCGGCCGCCCGAATGGCTGCCAACAGACCGCGCAGGTCTTCCAATCCGGTGGCCAACTCGCCGCGGCGGAGCAAATAGCGGGGCTCTTCGACGCCGGTGCGCTCTTGCGGAATCAAGCTGTCGATGTCGAAGCCCATCTCGCGGAGCGAAGCCAGTTGGTTATTGATCGAGCGGACCTCGTGCAATTCGACGATGTGCAGCTTGCTGCGGCGTTCGGCCGGTTCGTGCCCCTCATGGTTGGCCTCTTCGACCAGATCGAGCTCCTCACCGACTTCTTCCTCGCCGGCCGCGACGAACTCGTCGAGCTTCTCCCGCGAGGCGAACCAGTGCTCCTGCTGACCGAGAAACACATGGAAGATCGGCAGCCTGCCGGTCGCCGGGTCGCGGCGCTGGGCGTGGGCCCGCAGACTGATGCCGCGCCGTTCGAGCGCCAAAAGCGAATCCTCGAGCGCGGCCAGCGTGCGGCACAGCCGGTCCATCTCTTTGCCCTGGATGGTTCGCCCGTCGCCCGGCTCGAAAACTGCGTCGGTCAGTCCGGCGTCGAGCAGTTGGGCCTTCATTTCCTCTTCGGTTTGGACGTAGTAGACCTCTTTTTTATGCCGCACGCGGAACAACGGCGGCTGCGCCACATACACATAGCCGTTGCGTACCAGATCGTACATCTGCCGATAGAAAAACGTCAGCAGCAAAGTGCGGATGTGCGATCCATCCACGTCGGCGTCGGTCATGATGATGACTTTGCTGTAGCGGCGTTTGCTCATGTCCATTTCGTCGCCGATGCCCGCCCCGATGGCCGAAATCATGCTGCGCACTTCTTCGTTGGCCAGCACTTTATCGTCCCGGGCCTTATAGGCGTTGATAATCTTGCCGCGCAGCGGAAGAATCGCTTGATACTCGCGGATGCGCCCGCCCTCGGCGCTGCCGCCGGCCGAATCGCCCTCGACCAAATACAACTCGCACTTTTCGACCTCGCGACTGGTGCAGTCGCGAAGTTTGCCGGGCAGGCCGCCGCCGCTTAAGGCGCCCTTGCGCTCGCGGACAAGCTGCCGGGCTTTGCGGGCGCTTTCGCGGGCCTCGGCCGCCAGCAAACCCTTCTGCACGATGATCTTGGCCGTCTTGGGATTCCGCTCCAAGTAGTCGGCCAGAACGTCGCCGACGGCCGAGTTGACGATGCCTTCAACTTCGCTGTTGCCCAGTTTGGTTTTGGTTTGGCCCTCGAACTGCGGCTCGGGCACGCGGAGCGAAATGACGGCCGTCAGCCCTTCGCGGCAGTCGTCGCCGCTGGGGACCAGGTCCTTATAGAGATTCGACTTCTTGCCATAGGCGTTCAACGTGCGGGTGATGGCGGCCCGGAATCCGGAGACGTGGGTGCCGCCTTCGGTCGTACAGATGTTGTTCACATACGAATGAACGTTCTCGGTGAACTCCGCGGAGTATTGCAGGGCGATTTCCAGCCCGACGCCGTCGTAATCCCCGGCGATATAGACAATGTCCTCGTGCGCGGGCTCGCTGGCGCGGTTCAAGAACTCGACGAACTCCAGGATGCCGCGCTCATAGAAGAACGCCTCGCCGTCGCCCGTGCGATGGTCGCGAAAGATGATTTTCACGCCGCGATTGAGGAAGGCCAATTCCTGCAACCGGCGGTGCAAAATGTTGTATTGAAAGTTTGTATTGGGAAAAATCAACGGATCGGGCTTGAACGTGGTCTTCGTGCCCACCTTGTCCGAGCGCCCAATGCGGCGAACCTCGGCCACGGGCACGCCGCGCTCGTATTCCTGCTGAAAGACGTGTCCCTGGCGGCGCACTTCCACTTCGCACCACTCGGAGAGGAAGTTGACCACCGTGACGCCCACGCCGTGCAAGCCGCCGGACGTTTGGTAGGCCCCCTTTTTGAACTTGCCGCCGAACTTCAACACGGTCATCACGCCCTGGAGCGTCGAAAAGCCCAGATCGGCATGCTGTTCCACGGGAATACCGCGGCCGTTGTCCTCGACCGTCACCGAGCCGTCGTTATTGATAACCACCGAGATTTCCGTGGCATAGCCGGCCATGGCCTCGTCGATCGAGTTGTCGACCACTTCGTACACCAGATGGTGCAGACCGCGCCACGTGGTGTCGGCGATATACATGCTCGGCCGTTCGCGGACGTGCTCCAAATCGCTCAGGTGTTCGAGGTCCTTCGCGCCATAGTCGGCCTCGCCCTTGGAACGCTCCAAACGATAGGTGTTCAGGTCCGGCGACGGGGTCGGTTCCTGGGATTGATTCGTCATAAATTCGCTTCGTCCCTTCTAGTCGATATTTCCAACGCGGAACCGTAAATTGGTGATTCCGTGATCGGGCAACAACTCGGAAAGCCGCTCGACGAGCGCCTGTTTCTGAAAACCCAATTCCTGAACCAACGTCGAGTTGGCCACAACCACTTCCAACGCACCGCAACGCAACGGACCGACGCGGGTATACCTTGCCGCCAGCGGACCGGCCGCCTCGCGCCACGCGGCTTCCGAAACGGCGGCGCCCTGGACGCGCGCAAAACCTCGCCGCGACATCAATTCCGAAAGCACGTTGCCGATCTTCTGCGGGCCGCGAGCCATAAAGTCAACTACTCCCGAGCCAACGGCATAATGACGTACGCATAGCCGTCTTCGGTTACGCACAACGCGGCGCTGTCGCCGTCGCGCAGTTCCATCGTAAAGGTCTGTTGCGGATCCAACACCTTCAGGAAGTCGCTCATAAACCGCGGATCCAATGCGATAATGATCTCCGGACCGTCGTAGGCGATGGGCAACTCGACGTGCGACTCGCCCAACTCGGCGCCGTGGCCGGCCAGGACGACCTTTCCGCCGCCGAATGCAAAGTCGACGCCGCGCCGCTCTTCGCTGGTCACAATGGCTGCCTGTCGAACGGCCGCAAAAAAGGGCCCCACGGTCAGCTCGATTTTGACCATGCCTTCGCGGCGAGGAAACACGTCGCGCCACTTCGGATACCGTCCCTCGACCAGCCGGGCGTAGACGGTCGCATGGCTGGTGCGCACCAGCACGTCGTTGTCGCGCGCCGCAAGCCGGATTTCCTCATCGCCGTCGCCCAAGGCGCGTTCGATCAACTGCATCGCCCGCGTGGGGATAATCGTCATCTTGTCGCCCGAAACATGCCCTCCGACCGATTTCGCAGGGCCCAACTGGCGTGCCAACCGGCGACCGTCGGTGGCCACGGCCGTCAACTCATTGTCGCTCAACTCGACCAGCACGCCGCCTAGCGCGTAGCGGCTGCTTTCGTTGTCCGTGGCAAAGATCGTCCGGCGAATCACTTCACGCAGAAAACGCGACGGGATCTCGTGGTATTTGTCCTCTTCAAACCCGAGCACGCTCGGAAATTCGTCCGGGTTCTCGGAAGGAAGCTGGAATTCGCTGCGCTGGCCGCGGACCAAAACCTTCTGGCCGTCGCTCTCCAAGCTCAGCTTTTCGTCGGAGCTCTCGCTGAGAATCTTGCCGAACCGGTCGCGCGGCAAAACCACATTGCCGGGCGATTCCACTTCGATGCCGGCCACATTAATCCGAACCCCCACTTCGAGATCGGTGCCGATCAAAATCGCTCCTTCTTGGCTCACCTCTAATTTGACATTCTGGAGAATGGGTTTCGGGCTTCGCGCGGGGGCTACGCTGGCCGCCATCTGAAAGGCGTGCAACAGCTTGTCGCGTTCACAGATCGCTTTCATGGCTCGGTGTTACCTTTCTTCTTTTTAAATTCTTGGTAGTAGTATTAGTATTAAGGCTGGAAATGTCGGTAGTTTTGAGACGGATGTGCTAACCAGCGATTTCATTTGAACTTACACGAAACAAAAAGCGGCGCATCAGTGTGAATAAGCGGTCGATGGCATGTAGAGCGAGCGTTGACGGGGTGGCGATGGAAAAGACTTTCAAAGTCGCAGTTTTTTTCGCTGTTGGCAGCTCGGTTCATTGGACCAGGTAGTCGACAACGCATATTCATGTTTTCCACAGCGCAACTCGCAACCGTTCAATCGCTTCGTGGGTTGCGGGGTCGTGTTTGACAAGCTCGCCGGTCGTCCGACAACTGTGCATTACTGTGGTATGATCGCGGCCGCCGAAGTAGCGGCCGATTTCTTCCAAACTTTTTTCGCCCCAACGGCGTGCAAGATACATGGCGACGCCGCGGGCGGCAACCAACGCCCGGCGCCGTTCCGGACTCTTCAACTCTGAAAGCCGCAATCCAAAATGCCGTGCCGTAGCCAGCGCGATGTCGTGGAGGCTTGGCTGCCTTGGGCCGCTTTTTTCGGCCAGAAAACGTTTTACCTCCTGAAGATCGATCGGAGCGGCATCGAACGATGCCGAAACCGTCAGTTCGGTTAATGCGCCTGCCAATTCCGGCGTTGTGCCGCTCAGATTTTCAGCAAGCAGCCGCACGACGGGTTCGGGAAGGGCAATGTCGCGAATCGCGGCCAATTGTCGCAACACGGCCAATCGGGCAGCCGGGCCCGGCGGCGCTAAAGGAATCGTCAGCCCCGCGGCCAGTCGGCTTTGCAACGCCGGCATAAGACCGGGCAATTCCGCCGGCGCGGCCGCCGCCGTTACGACCACCCAGCGATCTTCCGCAAGTAAAGCATCCAAAGTATGAATCAATTCTTCCTGCGCGCTCAGTTTTTCCGACTTTCGCGTCGCCAACATGCCTAAGTCTTCAAACACCAGCAAGTCGGCCGTGCGATGCTTTGTGCGAAACTCCTCGACGGCTTGGGCTTCGATGGCTTCGGCCAATTCGCGGGCGAAATCGACGGCCGTAGTGCAAACCACCCGCGAACGACGCGATCTGTCGCCTTTGCCGCCCGACCAAAGCGAGGCCAGACCGCGGGCGATGTGCGACTTACCGGTTCCGCTCGGGCCGTACAGCACGAGCGGGTTGTAAACGACGGCCTGCCGATCGACAACCGATCGGACGGCGACCTCGACAAGTTGGTTTTCGGGCCCTGCCAGGAAGTGACACGGCGCGGCCGCACCGTCCCACGATCCGCCAAGATCGAGCGGCCTCCCCGGCAGGGGAATGTTTACAACGCCGTCCGGCATGTCGGTTCCGTCCTGCTCTTTTTGGAAACCGACATTGTACCGTTTTTCGGGCAAGTCTACGAGATGTCCAGGCGGCGGCCGGGCCATTTATCGCGGCGTTTTTTGCTGCCGTGCCGGAAACCGGAACCACCCTGCCAGACACTCGCATGGGCCAAGAGAATGCCGAGATAACCCCAAAGAAAGCAGCCGGCGGGGATTAACCGGCTGTATCGACTTTACGGGCTGGCATTGAGCCGGCATGTTAATTTTCCGTTATATTAATCGCATATTCCGCACCCTTAAGCTAGTTTTTCTTATGAAAGTCAATTGAGGTAGACGTCCTTAACACACGGGAACCCACCATCGAGTGGGGGCATCGTGGGTGATTCGATCATTACCCTCGATAGGATGACACAATGGCTGAAAACTTTCGCGATGTTCTTCTGGTGGACGATTCCACGGTTATTCGCACGTTGGTGGGCGATATCCTGAAGGCCGCGGGCTTTCGCGTGCGCCTTGCCGAGAACGGGGCCGAGGGCCTGAAAAAAATCGAAGAGGAGTGCCCTCATATTGTCATCACCGATTGGGTGATGTCGCCGATCGACGGCATCGAGTTTTGCCGCCGGCTGCGCGAATTGAGCTTGCCGCACTACGTCTACGTAACGCTTTTAACGGCGAAAGCTCGCGAGGAAGCCTTGTTGGCGGGGCTCGGCGCCGGCGCCGACGACTTTTTGGCCAAGCCGCTGAACCGCGGCGAGCTTTCTTTGCAACTTGAAAACGCACTGCGGATTCTGGGGCTCGAAAGTCGCCTGCAAGATCTTACGCGCGGCAAGCATCCGGCCGGCATCCTGAACCGCCGCGCCTTTCACGAACTGTTCCAACAAGAGTGGAGCCGTGCGGCTCGATACCGTCACCCGCTGTCGTGCGTGATGGTCGACATCGAGCCGTTTGAAAAGGCCAGCGAATTCTACGGCCGCCGGGTCGGCGACCATGTATTGCGATTTTTGGCGCAATCGTTGGAAGAGCAATCGCGCAGTCCCGCTTATGTGTGCCGCTGGAGCGGGCAGAAGTTCTGCGTTTTGACGCCGAGCATGAACGAACAGCAAGCCGGGGCATGGGCGGAGCGGTGTTTTTGGGCCCTGGCGGAGGCGGAATCGTCGATTGATGAGAACAGTTTCACGATGATCGCCAGTTTCGGCGTCGCCGGGCGGCAGGACTATCTGCCGACGTCCGACCAGTTGCTCCGCCGCGCCGAACAGGCCTTGCACGCAGCGAAGCGGGCAGGCCGTCATCGCGTCGCGTCGTTCGAGTCGCTGGCGTCCGAACCGGTTTTCCTGGTGTCCGAACCCGAAACGACCTGGCAATCGATCAGCGCGAATTAGTTTCTATTGTGGAAAGCTTCAAATTCGTAGGGTGCGTGCTTGCACCACTGCTGTAAACATCATTGCCGTTTATGGACGGC
>CAYMQL010000072.1:0-9156 GCA_964392255.1 uncultured Planctomycetaceae bacterium
GATCGCGTCGGGCAGCCTTGGCCATGCGTCGATGATGGCCCCCAACTCGGGGTCTTTCGGGCCGTTTTCTGCCCCGAGTGCGCCGGATTTTGCGCCGCCTTGGAGCGCACACCCCTGATTTCCCGAGGAATCCGCCGATTGTTCGAGTCCTACAGGGGCACTTAAGGCTCTGCGCAACTCTGGGGTTGCGCGGGGCTTTTTGTGTTTTTGGGGCGGCTCTATGGAGTTTTCTGCTCGAAGTTGTGATGAAGCGGCAGAATGGGGTTCGTCCCCGGGGCGTCAGCGGTTGTTGCGAACGGGGCGCGAAACGGCGAGGAAGCGACCGCCGGTTGCGTTCATGCCTTTTCCGCCGCGTCGTCGTCGGGTTCGGGCGAGGCTACGAAGCGGTAGCCGGCGTCGCGGATGGTGAGAAAATGGCGCGGCTCGGCGGGGTCGGGCTCGAAGGTTTTGCGCAACCGGCGGATGAATTGATCGGGGGCGCGGGTGTTGAGCGTGCCCGGCACGCCCCAGACGTTTTCCAAAAGTTCGCGGCGTGGGATAACGCGGCCTTCGTTCTCGACGAAGTAGTGCAGCAGCGTCATTTCGAGCTGCGTCAGGCGGACTGATTCGCCGCCGACCACGACCTCGAACGTTTCGAAGTTGATCTTCGCATTGGCGAACTCGAAGGTGACGACCTTGCCCGCCTGTTTCCATTGCCGGGCCTCGCGCCGGCTGTGGAACAAGAGCAGATTCTTGACCCGGCTCAGAAATTCATCGAGATCGAACGGTTTGGTAAGATATTGGTTGGCTCCGGCATCGAAGCCGCGGGTGCGGTCTTCGGTGAGGGTTCGTGCGGTGAGGATCAGCACGGGCGTGTCCATGTCGAACGCCCGCAGGGCTTCGCAAACGGCATAGCCGCTCATGCCCGGCAGCATCAGGTCGAGAATTACCAGGGCCGCCTCGCCGGGATTTTCCTGTAAGAATCGCAGTGCCGAGGGGCCGTCGCCCGCGATCGTTACGCGATAGCCCTCGGCTTCGAGATTGTACTTGATGCCCGTGGCCAGATGGGCCTCGTCTTCGACAACCAGGATGTGTTGGTGATTGGGCATGGCGTGGGGATGTGAGCAGACTGTCGTCAGTTTTCAGTCATCAGTTATCAGCCGTAGGGGGCGTGCTTGCACGCACTGATTCCACGGGAAATCCATACTGGTGCGTGTTAACACGCACCCTACAGCTGATAACTGACAATGAATCCCTAAATTTCCTTTCCCGGCAATTGCACTTCGAACACGCTGCCGGGGCCGTTTTCGGGGTCGCGGATGCGGATGCGGCCTCGCTGGCGGCGGACTAGCGTTCCGGCGATGTACAGTCCCAGGCCGGTGCCGGGTTTGTCGCGTTCCAGTTCGGACCCTAGCCGCACGAACCGGCCGAAGATTTTTCGGCGCAGATGGTGGGGGATGCCGCGGCCGTTGTCGGCGATCTGGACCAGCACTTGGCCCTTGGCCGAGGGTCGCAAAACGACTTGGACCTGCGGCGGCGCCCCGGCGTATTTCACGGCGTTGTCGATTAAATTGCGGAAGATAATGTCGAGGTCGATGCGTCGTCCGCGGACGACGCACGGCTGGAGCTCGAATCGGACGGTGTCGGCCGGCACCCGATAGTTCATGCAAACCGTCCCTGCGCATTCGCGCAGCAGTTCAGCCAGCTCGACGTCTTCCTGCTCGCCGTTGGGTTGTTCGGCGTCGAGCCGGCCTGCGTCGAGCATCTGATTGATCAGGTGGTCGAGCCGTTCGAGGTCTTCGAGCATGAAGCGGTGGAAGTCGGTTTGCAGGGATTCGCTCACCTGATGGCGGCTCAAGGTTTGCAGATAAAGTTTCATCGACGCGATCGGCGATTTCAACTCGTGGGTCACGCTGTCGATAAAGTTCGACTGCCGTCGCGTCAGATTGATGGCCTTGATCGAAAGGATCAGGTAGAGCACCACGCCGACCACAAGCAACACGATGAAAGCGGCGCCGATGGCCAGCAGCGTCCAGTACAGGCCGGAAAGGGTGGCGTCTTTCAGCGCGCCGCGAACCGACACCAGCACCCAGCCGACGGCCACGATCACCAGCAGGGTGATCATGGCGACGGCCAGCAGGATGGGCGTGCTTCGTGATCGTCGCAGAGACATAATGTCCAAGGCTAGCAGACGGCGGCGCGCATCGTCAAGCGGAGGGGGGCGGCCGCCGGTCGCGGCTTTATGGGCGGCGGCTTTCCGCGTAGAATCCTATTTTTCGGCGGCCGGCCAATAAATTCGCCCGCCCGGCGGGTCTTATTCTTGGAAAACGACGCAGCAGGGAACGCAAATGGCCGCACTTCAGGAGCGATTGGCCCAAGGCGACCCGGCCGCGTTCGCCGAACTGTACGACGCCGTCGCCGATCGGGTCGGCCACTACCTTCTGGTGCGGCTGGGCACGAAGCAGGACGCGGAAGATGCGTTGCAAGAGACGTTTTTGCGGCTGGCTCGCGGGCGGCGCAAGCTGGCCGAAGTCGAAAACCTCGATGCCTACGTGTTCACCGTCGCGCGGAACGAGGCCGCGCGGTTGGCCGCACGCCGACGCCGCCGGCAGCACGAGCCGCTTGCGGCCGAGTCGCTGTTTTGCATGCCGGCCGACGACGCCGAGCGTCGGGAGTTGGCCGAGCAGATGGCCGCGGCCGTCGGACGCTTGAGCCCGGAGCAGCGCGAGGCGGTCGAGTTGAAAAATTACGCGGGCCTGACGTTCCAGCAGATCGCCGAAGTAACCGGCACGCCGCAAGGCACCGTGGCCACGCGCTACCGCGCGGCATTGGCGAAGATGCAAGAGTGGTTGAAATGATGCGCGCTCCTTACGCTCTGCGTGAGGCCCGAATTCCTCACGCGGAGCGTGAGGAGTACATTTTATGTTTGAGTTCCTCAAGGTCGATTGTGCGGCAATGATTCAGAATACAACATCGCAAGATAAATAGCCGGGAGCTAACAGCTCCCGGAGGTGAACCGCGAATCAATGCACATTCCGGGAGCTGTTAGCTCCCGGCTATTGGTTGTTCGCTTGCGAAACGACAACGCACGGAAATACTGCGACCAATATGAACGACGACATCGAACAACGACTTGCCCGATTGATGCCGCGCGGCGTTCCGGCCGAGCTGCGCGGGCGGGTGCTCGGCGCGGTGGCCGGCCAGTTGAAGCGTGAGCCGCCGTCGCCGTGGTTGCGGCGGGCGGGCTGGGCCACGGCGGCGTCGATTCTGGTGGGCGTCGCGCTGAATGTGTGGGTCAATCGGGCGGCCGACCGGCAAATGGCCCAACTTCTCGGCCCGCCGCCGGCGTGCAAGTCGGCGGCTTCGCCCGCCGAATACTACGCCGCGGTGAATCGGATGATTCGCGAACTACAAGGTTTTTCCAAAGGCGTCCACGATGAAACGCATGAAAACGATCCTGAAATGGACCGCGGTCGTCCTCGGCGTACTGGCGGCGGTCGGACTGGTTGCGAACGCCTATCTGGTATGGACTACCGGTACACGGCTTGAGCAACAGTTGGCGGCGATTCGCGCCGCCGGCGACCCGCTGACGCTGGCCGACCTAGCCCGGCCGCCCATTCCGCCGGAGAAGAACGCGGATGCGTATCTAAAAAAGGCGGAGGAGCACGTCAACGCGATTGATAAAATCATATACGCGACCGATTGGACGAAGCGTTGGGATTTCCGCGGTCCGTTGCCGGCAGACGCCAAGAAGATCATCAAAGAGGCGTTAGCCGCCCATCCAGAGGCTATGCCGCTGTTGCTGCAAGCGAGTATATGCCAAGACTATGACGCTGGACTCGACTATCAGGTCGGTCACGGAGAATTCGTAGCGCAATTGTTCCCTGTCGTGCAGAGGGCTCGCGCTGCTTCTCGTGTGCTACAGTTGCAGACGTTTTTACTTGCAGGTGAGGGAAATCATGACGAAGCTGTGCAGACGGGATTGGCGATTTTCCGATTAGCCAGACTTCTTGATCGCAATCCAGTACTAATTAGTTACTTGGCGGGAGTAACTCTGCGTGGCATTGCGGTTAACTGCATCAACTTCGCATTGCAGAGCGGCCCGGTCTCAAAGGAAATACGTGATGCATTAGATGAAGAGCTGGTATTGAACGCTTGTCAGGACAATTACATCAGGACACTGAAAAGCGAACTCGCTCTTTCGATATCTTTTTTCAACATGTTTCCGTCTCGCAACTTCTGGTTAGTTAGCCGTCCGTTCTGGAATCGAGAGGAGTCCCGCTACATCGATGTGATTCAAGAATATCTCACTCGGGCCGCCAGCCACAATCCCCGCAGGCTAGACCAAGATATGGTTGAGAAAGCGCATTCGAGGCGAGGCGTATTTGCATCTCTACTGGCCCCTGCGATTCGGGCTTTACATGTGGCATCGACGAGGAATCTGGCCGAGATTCGCTGTCTGCGCGTACTCAATGCGCTGCAAACGCACGTGCCGGCGGGGAGCGATGCTGTGCCGAAGCTCGACGAGCTTGGTTTGCCGGTCGAGGCGACGATCGACCCGTTCACCGGCGAGCCGCTGCACGTTAAACGGCTGCCGCGGGGATGGCTGGTCTATTCGGTCGGGCGGAACTTCAAGGACGACGGTGGCAAGGTGGACGATCAGAGTGACGGCGACGTGGGCGTCGGCCCGCCGGCGGCGGAGTGAAGAAAGTATTCCTCACGCTCCGCGTGGGGTGGCGTTGGGCATTCGATTGTTCTTGTGGAACGGGAAGTATGCAACCGCTATTCCTCACACGGAGTGTGAGGAGTACATTGCGCTGCCCACCCCCCGGGTTCCTCTTCTAAAGGGCGAGAGGATGCCTGTTTCTCCCATGTCCCTCTTATGCAGGGAGTCGGGACGCCCACAGTGCGTTGTGATGCGGGAATTTCTGCCCGCAATCTCGCCGTTTTCGGCAGACTTCCCGCCGCCGCAGAACAATTACGCAGCTATTACATAACGGATACACAGCCGGCGTTGGGCTGGTGGCGACAAGACGTATAATTTACATCATCGAGAGAAGAACCTACGCAACCTTGGAGTTTCGCAATCTTGGAAACGCACAACGCTACAGTTGAAATACCGGGGCACGGCCTGCAATCGACGCATCCGGCCGGCGCGCGGGCTCGCGTGCTGCTTACGAGCGTCTTCGGTCCTTACGGGCAGGACGACGAGTACGGCAGCCGGCAGATGAACCCGATGGAGCTTTACCATAATCAAGTCACGCGCACGCAAGGCGCGTTCTCGCTGCGGATGTTTCACCGCAGTTGGGGTCTGATGATGATCCAGGCGAACATCAGCGCCCCTTGCACGCTTCTGGACTTCCCGACGCTCGATCGGTTCATCGAAGAGATTCGGGCGCATCAATACGATGTGGTCGGCATCTCGTCGATCATTCCGAACGTGTACAAAGTGAAAAAGATGTGCGAGTTGATTCGGCAATATCAGCCGAATGCGAAGATCGTCATCGGCGGGCACATCGCCAACGTGCCCGATCTGGCCCAGCGGATCGACGCCGACCACATCGTCCGGGGCGAGGGCGTCCGCTGGTTCCGCGGCTATCTGGGCGAGAATACGGAGCGCCCCTTGCGGCATCCGCTGATTACCTCGGGCCTTGGCACGCGGAATGTCGGCGTATGTCCGAAAGAGCGGCGCGGCGACGTTGCCGCCACGCTCATTCCGTCGGTGGGCTGCCCGCTGGGTTGCAACTTCTGCTCCACCTCGGCCATGTTCGGCGGCAAGGGCAAGTCGGTCGATTTCTATCGGACCGGCGACGAGCTGTTCCATGTGATGTGCCAGATGGAGCGCGAGATGGGCGTCCGCTCGTTCTTCATCATGGACGAAAACTTCTTGCTGCAACGCAAGCGGGCCCTGCGGCTGTTGGAGCTGATGGAAGAGCACGGCAAATCGTGGTCGCTCTACGTGTTCAGTTCGGCCAACGTACTCCTGTCGTACACAACCGACCAGTTGATCCGCCTGGGCATCTCCTGGGTGTGGATGGGCATTGAAGGCTGCAACAGCCAATACGCCAAGCTGACCGGCGTCGACACTTTTGCTCTGGTCCGCAGCCTTCAGTCGAACGGCATTCGCGTGCTGGGCTCGACGATCATCGGCCTGGAAAACCACACGCCCGAAAACATCGACGAGGCTATCGACCACGCCGTGCGGCACGACACCGACTTCCATCAATTCATGCTCTACACGCCGATTCCCGGCACGCCGCTGCACGCCGAGCTTTCGGCCAAGGGCGTGATGAAGGACGAGAGCGAATTTCATCTGAGCGACATCCACGGCCAGTTGATCCTTAATTATCGCCATCCGCATTTGAACGACCAACAGACGGCCGAGCTGATGGTTCGGGCGTTCGACCGCGATTTCCATGTGAACGGGCCGAGCACCGTGCGGATCGTGCGGACCACGCTGGCCGGCTGGCGGCGGCACAAAAATCATCCCGATCCCCGGGTCCGCAGCCGCTTTGCCTGGGAGGCTCGCGAGCTGGCCACGGGCTTTTCGGCCGTGGTCGGCGCAGCGAAGTTGTACTATCGCAACGATCCGAAGATGCACGCGAAGATGTCGGCCCTGCTGCGGGAGTTGCACGCCGAGTTCGGTTGGAAGTCGCGGCTTTACGCGGCTTTGGGCGGGCGCTGGCTGTTGCGGAAGATTCGGGCCGAAGAAAAGCGGCTGGCCGCCGGTTTCAGCTACGAGCCGCCGACTTTCTGCGAACGCAACGCCGCGGCGGCTGATCGGGCCGAGTTGCCGGCGTGTCGTTTTGCCGAGCCGTTGGCAATGCCCGCCCGTCCGTCGGCCGTTTTGCACCTGCGCGATCGTGCAATGGTCGGGGCGTAAAACCGCCGGGCTATTCGGTCAGTTTTCCGATCTGGGCTTCGAGCACTTTCTGGCGGCGGACCTTGCGCACCACCACGCGGAGGCCGGGCCGCTGGATGACGTCGCCGCCGCGCACGCCGCCGGACAGATGTCCGAGAATCCAATCGCTGACGGTTCGCACTCCGCCCTCGGGCGATTTCGCGGGCGGATCGGCGGCCAGATCGATGCCGGTCAACTCTTTGAGCCGCACGATTGTCAGTCCGCCGCCCAGCACCCACGCCTGGCCCGACGGCATGACGTGTACCGGCAGGCGGTCGTATTCGTCCTGAATGTCGCCGACGAATTCTTCGAGAATGTCTTCCAGCGTAATGAGTCCGACCACCTTGTCGGCGGCGTCGCGGATGAGTGCGATGTGCGTGTGTTCGCGGATCAGCCGTTCAAGACAGGTTGTCAGCGCCAGATCGGCGCTAAGGCTTGGCATGGGGCGTAGCACAGCGCGCAGCGAGGCGTCGTGCGGGTGGCTCAACCGCATCAGGGCCACAAGGTCCTTGAAAATCACGTAGCCGACGATCGATTGCGGATCGCCCGGCCGCTCGGCCACGGGGAACCGCGTGTGCATTTCCAGATGGGCCGTCACCAGGCATTGGTCCAACGACGCCGTGATGTTCAACATGCTGATATGCTCGGCCGGGAGCATAATCTCGCGCACCGTCTGGCTGGAGAGCCGCGACGCGCCGAGGATGATGCTTTCCTGCCGCTCGCCGATCAGCCGCGACGCCCGGGCGTGGCTGGCATGGGCGCGCAGTTCCAGCAGTTCGGCGGCTTCGCGTTTGGTGGTCCCGTCCATCCGCGGCCGCCAGCGGCGTTCGCTCCAGGCGATCAGGCTCTGGACCACCGCCTCGAACAGCCAGACAGCCGGCCAAACGCTGAAACAAAACCAGCGCATCAAGGGCGAGAGCCGCAGGCAAACCCATTCTTTATTGCGAAGCGAAAAAACCTTCGGCAGCAGCTCGCCGAACAGGATGGTCAGGAACGTCAGCGGAATGACGACCATCGCAATGGCCAGGGCCGAGGCAACCCCTCGCGAAAGGCCGAAACTCGCACTTAGGCGGGGCGCGATGTAGTCGGCGGCGCTGAGTCCGCCGATGGCCGCGGCGATGGCGCCCACCAGCGTAATAGCCAACTGCACGGTGGCCAGGCTGGCCTCCATGTTTTCTTTCATGTAGAGCGCGGCCTTGGCGCCCGCGCGATTTTCGCGAACGAGAATTTGCAGGCGGGCGATTGTGACGGCGGCCAGCGCGAGCTCATAGCCGGCGAACACGCCGTTGAAAAGCACCATCACCGCCATGATGATTAGTTCGACGATACCCAACCCGATAGGTCCCTTCGCTTGGGCAAAGCACGGCTGCATCGCAACCGGCGGTGCAATTGAATCTCGAAATACGAATCTCAAAATACAAATATCCCGTTTAGCCGTCGACGAAACGTCGACGAGAATCGCGACCTGCGCTGCTCCGGCCGACGTTCCGTCGGCCGCTAAACGAGTTGCATCAGCGACAACCGCAGTGCGGGACTCACGCTACTCCGCACGAACCGCTTGGAGTGCCCCACGACGGCCCGGTCGAGCCGACAATATACCGTTTGACCGGCGCTTCGTCCATTAAGGATAACGCCGTGGATCGCCCAGGGGGCAAGACGACGTCTCGCCGCGCATCCGGCGCTGGAGCTGGCTTTCCCAATAATCGTATTGGGGATCGCCGGAACGGAAAGAGAACACGGCATCGGGCAATTGGCGGCCCTGCCGGTCGCAGGAATGGACCATGACCAATACGGCGCCGTCGTTGCGGCGTCGGACATCCCAGGAATCGGGCTGAGTTGCAAGCATGGCGGTTGGGAGGCCTGTGGAAGGCGGACTTTAAGGGGCGGTATTGTGCCCAAAACCGCCCCTCAATTCTAGGCCAATTCCTGCGCTTCCATCGCCAATAGCCGGCGTTTTGTTTCGACCCCGCCCAGGGCCGAATACGAGCCGATCCGTCCGTTGGCACATATCACCCGATGGCAGGGGATGAGGAGCGGGATCGGATTGGCGGCCATGCAGTTGCCAACAGCCCGGGCCGCGGCCGGACGGCCGGCCAGGGCCGCCAATGCGGCGTAACTGAGGGTCGTGCCGTAGCGAACCCCTCGGCAGCAGTTCAGAACCCGCCGCTGAAAATCGCTCAACCGCCCCAGATCGACGGGCACGCCGCGGAATTCGACCCGCGCACCCGCGGCGTAGGCCTGAAGCCGGGCGATCAGCTTGTCGACCCAGCCGGTCG
>CAYMQL010000073.1:0-9153 GCA_964392255.1 uncultured Planctomycetaceae bacterium
ATCGACGGGTAATAGGAGCGGGACGAGAAGGTGATCTTGTATCCGGCGCGCTGGAACAACTGGGCCGTGGCCTCTTGCAAGCTGCCGGCGGGAATGCCTAGCTTCAAAACTCGGTCGGACATGGGACTCCTGCGGGGGGTGGAAGGTGAGAGGGCGATGTCGAGGCGATCGCTCTTAGCTCTTCTTGTACACGGCGGCGGGATCGAACACCCGCTCGGCCGGTTGCGACTGGGCAAACGGGTCTTGCGACGCATTTTCGGCTGGCTTCGTCTCGCCGTCTTTCGTCTTCAACAGCCGCTGTTGAAACTTCTGCGCCTTGGCGATTTTGCGGCGATGCTCCCATCCGGCCGAGGCCATTTGCGGGCGAGGTCGGGCGTCGGCGCCGGCGCGGCGATCACGTGTGTCGTAGCTGCCGTGGCGAAGCTGAAAACTCATCGTTTTGCGATTGGCCGGGTGTTGCAGATAGTCGCCAAAATCGCTCACCAGGCCTTGCCTCTTTTCGTCGATGCCGATCAACTGCACCGGCCGCGTGCCATACTCGAAACTCAGCACCGCGGGCGATACCACCGTCGGCGACATCGCCTCGATTTCGTCGCCAGCCACGGCGCGAATCTGATCTTCCAGCCCGGCGTCGGGCATTCCGTCGAAGCTCCGCGACTCGACGACCACGTCGGACAGGATGCCGTGGATGCGATTCTCCATCTCGCTGGTAAAACCTTCCATCACGCTGTTGACCACGATCATCGTGGCCACGCCCAGCATGACGCTGATGATCGACGCCAGTGCGATGTAGCGCGTGCGGAGGTAGCGCCAGCAGAGGAGGAGTTTATACATGGTAGAGGAGTTGGGGAGAGAGGTTGGAGAAGAATGACGAAGCACGAATGACGAATGACGAAGGAAATGCAGTACAAACAGCGATTTCGACATCCGTCATTCGTGCTTCGTCATTTCTTTCGACATTCGTCATTCGTGCTTCGTCATTGATTTCGTCATTCGTCATTCGTGCTTCGTCATTGATTTCGTCATTCGTGCTTCGTCATTTCTTTCGACATTCGTCATTCGTGCTTCGTCATTTCATTGAGGCGTCCGCTTCCGGCCGCAACAGCGGGAAGAGGATCACGTCGCGAATCGTCTGCGCGTTGGTCAGCAGCATCACGAGCCGGTCGATGCCGATGCCCAGCCCGCCGGCCGGCGGCATCCCGTGCCGCAGGGCGCGGATGAAGTCGTGGTCCATCTTGGCCATCGACTCTTCGTCCGGCAGACCGGCCAGTTGTTGTGAAAAAAGTTCTTCCTGGAGGTCGGGATCGTTCAACTCGGTGTAGGCATTGGCCACCTCCATGCCCTCGATGAACAGCTCGAACCGCTCGGCCATGGCCGGATTGTCGGCCTTGCGCTTAGTCAGCGGGCAGATGCTGGCCGGATAGTCGGTCACAAAAATCGGGCCGATCAGCGCGTCCTCGACCTTTTCCTCGAACACAAAACTCTTGACCACGTCGGGATGCTTGCCCGCCGGGTTGAAGCCCATCTGCTCGGCCAGCCGGGCGATGCCGGCCGCGTCGTCGACCGCAAGCCCGGTATGCTCGGCGAACAGCTCGTCGTAGGTTCTTCGCGCGAACGGCGGCGTAAAGTCGATCTGCCGCTCGCCCCAGGGCAACTTCATGTCCTGGCCAGACACCCGAATCGCATCGACGATGATCGCCTCGGTCAGGTCCATCATCGAGCGATAGTCGCCGTAGGCCTGATAGGCCTCGAGCATGGTGAACTCGGGATTATGCCGCGGGCTGATGCCCTCGTTGCGATAGACGCGGCCTAGCTCATAAACCCGCTCGATACCGCCGACCATCAGCCGCTTCAGGTGCAACTCTAATGCAATTCGCAGATACAGGTCGATGTCCAGGGCGTTGTGGTGGGTCGTAAACGGTCGGGCGGCCGCCCCGCCGGCAATCGCGTGCAGCGTCGGCCCTTCGACCTCGACAAAACTGCGAGCGGCCAGCGTGGCGCGGATCGACTGCACGATCTTCGTCCGCCGCAAGAACCGTTCGAGCACGCCGTCGGTGTGGATCAGATCGAGGTAGCGCATCCGCTGCCGCAGCTCTGGATCGGCCAGGCCCTTGTGCTTCTCCGGCGGCGTAGCCAGCGACTTGCCGAGGAATTTCAGTTGCTCGGCGAAGATCGTAAGCTCGCCGGTCCGCGTGCGTTTCATCTCGCCGTCGACGCCGACCAGATCGCCGAGGTCGAAACATTGAGCCAGTGCGAAGGCGTCGTCGCCCACCTGGGCCTTGCCGATCATCACCTGGACCGTGCCGGTCCAATCGCGGATTTGCAGCCAATGGACCTTGCCCGAGGGGCGGCGAAGCACGATGCGCCCGGCGGCCCGGACCTTCGGCCCATGTTGTTCGGGCGATTGTCCGGCCTGGGGCTCGGAAGTTGTCTCAACCGAGATTTCCGACTCTCGGGCACGAATTTCGCTAATCGGCTGGTGATTGTCGAAGCGTGAGCCCCAGGGGTCGATGCCCAGTTCGCGTATTTTGCGCAGTTTCTCGCGACGGGCGGCTTCCAACGCGGCTTCGCTGCTGGCGGGCGGCTGTGGGGTTGGTTGATTCATGGGCAGGATAGGCGTGAGGGTGGATCAAAGGTGCGGATCATGGCGTTCGGGCATTCTAGTGGAAAGGGGGGGCGGGTCAATGGCAACTCGGAAGTCGAAAAGCCTGCCGGTCATGCCTGGGCAGCACCGCCGATGCGGCGCTAACAGTCCCATCCTGGCGATAAAACACCCCTCCCGCTAAAATGACATGAAAAGGACGCAACAGGTACGAAGATGACGGGAAAACAGTTCTACGACTGGCAGACCGCCGGCGGCACCGACGATGTCATGCGGCTGATCGACTGCCTTGAACGGGCCGACATCGCCTGGTGCGCTATCGGCGGGGTTGCGGTGAACCATTGGGCCAAAGAACCTATGGTCACCCAGGACGTTGGTTTCGTTGTCGCGGCCGAGGCGGTCGAGCAGGTGGTTTCGCTGCTCGAAAAGGCGGGATTTCAGTCCGAACGCTTCGATTGGTCGGTCAACTTTCGCGGGCGCTCAAAAGTCAGCCTTCAACTGAGCACGGCAGATTTTTACCGGGAGTTTCCCTCCCGATCCGTTGCGGCCGACGTACACGGCATCCTTTTGCGCGTGGCCTCGCTCGAGGACACGCTGCAAGGGAAGATCAAAGCCTGGACGGACACTCAGCGACGGCAAAGCAAACGGATCAAGGACCTCGGCGACATCGCCCGGCTGGTCGAGACCCACCCCGAGCTTTGGGACTGCTTGCCAAACGCATTGAAGCAAGAGATTCATCGACCGGCCTAGGGATTGAGCCATCCGGGCGGCTGACCGCTTTCTTATCGGCACGGACGGCTCGATGGCAAACGAATCATGCAACAGGGATAAGCCGTGAACCGATTGCGATTTGCATTGAGAGCCGCGATTGCCGCGAGCATTCTTGTTGGAATGAGAGGTCCGGGGAAGGCGGCGACGTTGCCGGCGTGCGGCGTCGAGCAACCGCGTTGCGAATTGTTGGAAAATCCGCTCGGCCTCGCCACGGCACAACCGCGATTCTCGTGGAAGCTGGCCGATGCGCGCCGCGGTGCGAAACAGACAGCCTATCGCGTGCTGGTCAGTTTGTCGGAGCAATCGCTGGCCGATCAGCGCGGCGACCTCTGGGACAGCGGCCGCGTGGCCTCAGACGAAAACCATCTGGTGGCGTATGGCGGAAAACCGCTGGTCTCGCGCCAACGCTGTTTTTGGAAGGTCAAGATTTGGGACCTGGAGGGCCGGGAGACCGCATGGTCGTCGCCCGCCAGTTTTGAGTTGGGGTTATTGAACAAGGACGACTGGAAAGCAACATGGATCGGCCACGCCGCCTATGCCGAACGTTCGCGTCCGACCTGCCCGCACCACGGCTATCACAGCGCCTATGCCGACGGCCCGGACGAGCAGAAATGGGTGTCGTTCGATTTTGGCTCGCCCGTCGCCGCCGACGAAGTCATGCTGTACCCGGTGTTTCCGCTCTTCGAGGGCTACTATAAAGAGCACTGGCGCGGCATGGGCCTGTATTTTCCGATCGCGTGCCGGATCGAGGTGGCCGACAATCCCGAGTTCCGCAACGCCACGGTCGTCGGCGCCTATGCCGACGACGTCCAGCGGCGGGAGAGCGATTTCGCGGAGGACGGTTCGTTTCTCGGATGGCACGAGGAGAACCCGATCGAAGAGCCGGCCCGAATCGCCTGCAAGCCGGCCAAGGGCCGCTATCTTCGCGTGTTGGCCACGCGGCTTGGCGGCTATTACAGTTCGGTGCAATTCGAGCGCAACGAGCCGAAGCATTACGCCCTGGCGCTTGCCGAAGTGAAAATCCTCAGCGGCGGCAAGAACCTTGCGCCGGCGGCGAAGGTTTCGGTCTCCGACGCGCTGGAAAACAGCGTTCGTTACGATCCTTCTTTCGTCAACGACGAACAGGACGCGCCGCTGCCGCCGGCGACGTTGTTCCGCAAACAGATCGAACTGAAAAAACAGGTTCGGCGCGCGGTCCTCTACGCCACCGCTCGCGGCGTGTATGCCTGTGGGATCAATGGCCGGCGCGTGGGCCAGCGGCGGTTCGCCCCCGGATGGACCAATTATCACAAACGCTACTTGGTTCAGGCTTACGACGTGACCGACCTGTTGAAACCGGGCGAAAACGCCGTCGGCGTCACCGTCGGCGACGGCTGGCTGTTCGGCACCAACGCCGGCGGGCTCGAGGCCGAGCATCCCGAGGGCTGCTACCACCAGTTCCTCGGCCAGTTGCACGTCGAATACGCCGACGGGTCGCACGAGGTTTTTAAGACGGACGATACGTGGAAGAGTTCGACCGAAGGCCCATTTCGCCGGACCGAACTTTATATCGGCGAGATCTACGACGCCCGCCGCGAGATGCCTGGTTGGGACGCCCCGGGTTTTAACGACCATTCGTGGCCGTCCGCGGCCTCGGCCCCGTTGGGCGGTGAAATGCTTGCGATGGAGCCCTATCAAGGCATCAGCGTCGCAGAGCGGGTGCCCTGCCAGTCGATCGTCGAACGCGAGCCGGGCGTCTGGCGGCTCGATTTCGGACGGAACATGATGGGCGTCGCCCGGCTGCGGCTGGCCGGTCGGACGAGCCAGAAGATTCGCATCCAGTACTCGCAAGAGTTGAACGACGACGGCAGCCCGCACACATTCAGCCTTTGCGCCACACTGCAGCGCGACTACGTGCTGCCGTCGTCGGATGAGCCGTTTGTATACGAGCCGCAATTCACGGTGCACGGTTTTCGCTACGTCGAGGTGCGCGGCTGCACGGAAAAGCCCGCCGACGCCGAGGCGCTGTTCCTGCACTCGGCCTGCGAAACGGTTGGACGCTTCACGTCATCCAACGAGCTGCTGAACCGGCTGGTTCAGGCGGCCGCCCAGACGATGTTGTCGAACAAGCTTTCGGTCAACTCGGACTCGGCCGCCCGCGAACGGACGGGCTGGCCGCCGATCGAGCATTTCATTTCGGCCGATATGTTCATGTTCCGAAATCCGACGCTCTATCGAAAACACATCGTCGACCTGTGCGACAGTTGCGTTCTGTTGCAGGCAGACCCCAATGCGATTGCTTTTCCGATGAACGCGCCGCCGCGTTTCTGCGATCGGGCCGACGATGGCGACAGCTTCGTCTTCGCATGGCAAGACACGTTTCTGATGCTCGCCGATCAGTATTATCAGCACTACGGCGACCGACGTTTTATGGAAGAATACTATCCGCAGGTCTGCGGCGAGATGGCCTCGCTCGACCGGCAGTGCCCCAAATCGCTCGACGAGCCGCCGCCGCTGAAAGGCGGGCTGGGCGACTGGCTCAATGCCGACACGTTCCGGACGCAGCTTTGGACGAAGTTCGGTTACTTGCCCGACCCGTCGATGGCCAGCTCGTCGCCGGACATTTCGGCCCATTCGCGGCTTGGCGTCGATCTGCAAGTGTTCTCCTATGCCTGGCTGGCCCACGATTACGACATGGCCGCACGGATCGCGGCCGCGTTGGGGCACGCAGACGACGCCGCGCGGTGGCAAGAGCGGTACAAGTTCCTTTGCGACTATTTCGTTCGGCATTTCGCCAAGCGGCCGGGCGTCGTGGCCGGCGAAACGCAGGGCGCCTATGCGCTGGCACTCCATTTTAATCTCCTGCCCCAGGAGCAAACCGCGGCGGCGACGGCGAACCTGCTGAAGTCGATCCATCTGGCCCACGGACACATGACGACCGGTTTCGCCAGCACGCCCGCCATGCTGTTCGAGCTGTCGCGGCGCGGCCGGCACGACGATGCGGTCCGCCTGATGTCGCTGGATACGTTCCCGTCGCTCGGATACATGTTGCGTCAGGGCGCGACGACGATCTGGGAGCGCTGGGACGGCGACCAGTGGAAAAACGCGGCCTATATGAACGACTTCAACCACCGCGACTTCTGCATGTTCGTCGATTGGGTGTGGCAATACGTCGTCGGCATACGGCCCGACGCCGGCGCGCCGGGCTTCGGCCGCGTCGTCATTCGGCCGGCGATCTGCGATGCGCTGCGCTCGGCCGAAGGATCGTTCGATTCGGTGCGCGGCAAGATTCGCGTAGCCTACCGGCTTGGCGACGATGGCTGGCTAGAGCTTTCCGCAACGGTGCCGCCGAACGTCTCGGCAATGATCTTCGTGCCGACGACCGATCCGGCCGGCGTGCTGGAAGGCGATCGGCCCGTGCGAGAATCGCCCGGCGTGCGTTCGACGTGCGTCGAAGGCCGCGAGTTGGCGGTTGAAGTGCTTTCGGGAACCTATCATTTCAAGAGCCGGCTGCCGCCGCCCAAAAAATAGCGGGCCAAGCGCGTGTTGATTGATCCAATAAGGTATCCCAGTTATCGTCTGTATCGAAAGTAGAAGATACCGCGTAGCGGCGGGAATGGGTGCAATGATCGGCTCTTTTACATGGCGAAGTTATATTGCTGTAGCATGGCTGGCGCTAGTAAGCGCCGCACATGCCGCCACGCCCATCAATCTTCTGCCAAACAGCTCGTTCGAAGTACAACGCGACGGCAAGCCTGCTGGCTGGGTAGAGCGTCGGTGGTCTGGCGAGGCAACGGCGACGTGCGTGCCTGGGGGCCACAGCGGCAAACAATGCGTTCTAATCGCGTCCGACGCAGGAACCGACTTTTCGCTGGGCGTCAACCTCCCTGTCGATCCCTTTGCGACGTATCGGCTCTCGGGCTGGATCAAGACAGAAAACGTGCGTCCTCTGACCGGTCGAGGAACCTTGATCAACATCCATGAGATTCCAGAGGCCCAGTCATCTATACTCACAGGCACGAACGACTGGACTCGAGTGGAGGTCGTCTTCAGTACCTTTGGACAAGATCGGCTGTGGGTGCATTGCGGCTTCGGTGCTTGGGGACAAGCCACCGGCAAGGTCTGGTTCGACGATCTTGTGTTGCAGCAGATAGGACGCTGCCCGGTGAACTACTCCTATCTGTTTCGGCATGTCTCGCCCGACGCCCCGCATATAGCCCACTACCGTGGTCAGACGGCAATCGCTGAACACGCTTTCGAGGGCGCCAAGCCGCGCCTTGAAGCGGGCAAGGAGCCTGTGCGATGGCGGATGATTTACGGCCCACAGGGTATGACCGTTGACGCGGAGACCGGCGTGCCCTCTTGGCAGAAACCGAACGAGGGCCGTCATCGCGTGCTGATCGAGGCCAAAAACTCCGTAGGGAACGACATTTTGGAGTTTTTTCTGATCGTTGTTAAGAACGACATCCCGGACGGCCAAGTCGTCGCGACCACGTATATGGATTTTGTGCTGCCACCCGACGGAGTCCGTTGGTTCGGGAAATGGAAGCCTCATGCCATGATCGACGCGCAGTTTGAGTACTTGCGCAAGTTGATTGGGCACGAACCCGCGCGCGACGGCAAGCAAATCGTCAAATATCAGCCCGATATGGGCGGCGGAGCACACTCTGGCAATCCGGCCCCCGTGGGCCCGGGCTTCTGGAGCTGGGACGACGTGCGCGGCTGGGGCATCGGCATTTGGTGGCACGAGGTCGGCCATAATTTCAACGCGCAAGCGCCCATCGTGTTCTACTCCAACGTTCAAGGTTATGATTACCACCATCATTGCCACTTCCTGGCTGGGCCGCTGTTCACGCGGACCGCGGCCGACCCGGCGGCGTTTGGGCTCTCGGGAGCGGCTGTCGACAACTACCGACGCTGGCTGGCGTTATCTCGCGAAGACCTGATCGGCGTGCGCAAAAACTTTGATGAGTGGTTGAAAAATGGCGGCAAGGTCCGCACGTGGCAAGGAAACGGTTTTCATCTGTGGGGAACCATCTGCGATCAACTCGCCTCACAATACGGAGTCGAGGTCCTAGAAAAAACGCTGCGGGCGATGCGGACCGATGGAATCCCGGCTTCACTGCGTGAGACCGCCAAATCGCCGCTCCAAGTCAATGCACTGCTGTTCTGCATCATGTCGCATGCTGCCGGAGCCGACTTACGGCCGTTCTTCGATCAGATGGGTTACGAATACGCCGTAGACTACTACCGATCGATCGACGCCCAAGTCGGCCAGATCGTCAGCAATCTGCCGGACGAAGACGATCTCGACGGCTGGAAGCGAAACCCGCAGAACGGACGCTTCTATCGCCGAACGACAGTGGACACCAATTGGTGCGCCGCCGAGGCCGAGGCCAGACAGTTCGGCGGGCATCTGGCGACCATCCGAAACCAACAGGAGTTGGAGTGGCTTCAAAGCCGCTTCGGGATCTATCCACAACTTTGGATCGGCGGATATCGAAATGCCAAACGGCAAGGGGCCTGGGCGTGGATTGCGGGCGACCGCGCCCAATTCACAAATTGGGACAAAGACCAGCCGCCAAAGGGCGTCAATCTCTGCTTCGCCGTGCTGGCGACGGCTTCTGGAAAATGGCAAACGGCCAGTTCGCTTGTCCAAAGCTACCCAGGTATCATCGAAGCTGCCGCGAAGCCTAGACCAGAGCGGGACTGACAAAAAATATCAATTATGGGCGTCATTCGTCAGGAACGCCCTTTGTTTCCTTCCATATCCCCGAGCGGCGTCAGTCCTTCCATTTCCA
>CAYMQL010000074.1:0-9121 GCA_964392255.1 uncultured Planctomycetaceae bacterium
TCGGCCGATCAGATCGGCGTGATGATTCATCCCCAGTCGATCGTGCATTCGATGGTAGAGTATAGGGACGGGTCGGTGATTGCCCAGCTCAGCCCCCCGGATATGAAACTGCCGATCCAGTATGCTTTGACTTGGCCCCAGCGGCGCGAGGGCGTGGCGGCGAAGCTGGATTGGAGCCGTGCGATGGAGTTGCAGTTCGAGCCGCCCGACTTCGAGCGATTCGACGCGTTGAAACTTGGGTTGGAGGCGGCCGCGGCGGGCGGAACGGCCGGGGCCGTGCTGAACGGAGCGAATGAGGCGGCCGTCGCCGCGTTTCTCGACGGTCGGCTCCGCTTCGACGAGATCGTGCCCGCCTGCCGTAGCGTCTTACAAAACCATAATTTCGAGCCCCGCCCCAGCATCGAGCAAGCGCTCGAGGCCGACCGTTGGGCTCGCCAGGAGGTGTTGCGTTGTTGTACGTAGTCGGTCTGAGCGTCGTTATTTTGAAAGTCGCCGTCGGCCTGGGTTTCGTTATCTTCGTCCACGAGTTGGGCCATTTCGTCGTGGCCAAACTGTGCGGGGTGAAGTGCGAAAAGTTCTACCTCGGCTTCGACTTCGGCGGGCTGAAGTTCTGCCGCTTTCGCTGGGGCGAGACCGAATACGGCATCGGCATTTTTCCACTAGGCGGCTACGTGAAGATGCTCGGCCAGGAGGATAATCCCGCGCGGCTCCGCGAAGAATTGGAACGGGCGAAGCAGCAAGAGGGGAGAGGGGAAAAGGGAGAGGGGAGAGAGGCAGAAAACAAGGGCCAAGAGACGGGAGACAAGAGTCTCCCCTCTCCCTTTGGGAGAGGGGCCGGGGGTGAGGGCAGCGAAGCCCAGCCGTCCCCCGCTCCAGCACTCGATCCCCGCAGCTTCCTGGCCAAAAGCGTGCCGCAGCGCATGGCGATCGTCTCGGCGGGCGTCGTCATGAATCTGCTGTTTGCCTTCCTCATGGCGGTTGTGGCGTTTTCGATGGGCGTCAAGCAAGAGCCGTGCGTCATTGGCAAGGTGTCGCCGGGCGGGCCCGCTTGGCAGGCCGATCTGCGCATCGGCGACGAAGTCTTGGAAATCGCCGGCAAAAAAATGACGCAATTCCGCGACCTGCAAACCGCGATCTCGTTGGGCGACTTGGCGACCGATGACGGCATATCGATGTTGGTGCGAAGGGCGGGCGTCGAGAAACCGTTCGAGATCATGGTCAAGCCCGACCGTTCGTTGGGGGCCTCTTTTATCATGGTCGCCAGCGGATCGACGACCCAATTGGCCAAAGACCGCAAAACGTGGTTGGTTCAAAAAGTGCCCTGCGTGCTTCCCGGCACGGCCGCCGGTCAGGCGACTCCCGCGTTTGCCAACGGCGACCGGATCGTGCGGATCGACGATGCGACGGTCGATCGCTACGGCCAAATCGAATCGGAACTGGTTCAGAACGCCGGTCGGAAGATCGACGTGACCGTCGAGCGGACCTTGCCCGACGCTTTCGGAAAAACATCGGCGCAGACGTCGGAGTTGACGATTCCGGTGGCGCCGAATCCGATGCACAGCCTGGGCATTGTAATGGAGATGGGCGAAATCACGGCCATACAGGCCAATTCGCCCGCGGCTGAAACGGCCATCGCTCCCGGCGACGTTATTCTAGAAGTTGACGGTCAACCGGCGGGCGATCCGATGACGCTGCCCAACCGGCTGAACGCCGCCGCGGGCAAAACCGTGCAGTTGACGCTCCAACGCAAGGGATCGGCCAAGCCCGAAACAGTGTCGCTGCAAGCGCGGCCGCCGCTCGAAAACTCGCTGCCCAAAATTCCCGACAGTCCCGTGGCGATTTCTTCGCTGGGAATCGCCTATCGCGTGCTCAACCGCATCGCGGCCGTGGCCGAAGACAGTCCCGCGGCCAAAGCCGGCCTTGCGCCCGGTGACGTGATTGTCGGCGCGAAGCTGATCCCGCCCAGCAAAGAAGTCCAACGCAAACTGGAAATCGACCAGTCCGAGGCGGTAGTCCCGTTCACCGACAAAGGCCGCAACTGGCCGGTCTTGATCGGCGAGCTTCAAGATACGCTGCCGGGCACGAGCGTCGAGTTGACCGTCGCTCGCGGCGACGACCAACGGACCGTGAAACTCGATCCCGTCGAAGACGCCGACTGGTTCAATCCGGACCGCGGCTTCTTCTTCGAGCCGATGACGTCTGATCTGCGCGCACGCTCGCTCGGCGAGGCCTTCGCGCTGGGCGGCCGCGAAACGCTCGAACAAACGACGGTCGTCTACCGCAGCTTGCGGGCCTTGGGCACCGCCCAGGTGTCGATGCGCGGACTGGCCGGGCCGGTGGGAATCGTCAAGCTGGCCCTGCACAGCGCCGACCGCGGCACCGCACGGCTGCTGCTGTTCCTCACGTTCCTCAGCGCGAATCTGGCCGTGGTCAATTTTCTGCCGATCCCCGTTCTCGACGGCGGGCTGTTTGTCTTCCTGCTCTATGAGGGCATCCGCGGCAAGCCGGCCAACGAACACGTGCAGATCGTGCTCACTTATATCGGGCTGGGGTTGATCCTCGCCCTGTTCTTCTGGACGCTGGGGCTCGACGCCGGATTGATTTCGCGCTGGTAGCCCCACATGCAAGAAGCCTCGGCTCTCCTTTTGGGAGAGACCGAGCGTATTGGGCGGCGTAGAAGACAGTCGCATTTTTTGCCGTTGAAAAGGCAAAAAACGAGCCGGTTCCCGCCCCAACCGACGCGGCACCGACCGGATCGACGATCTCGCTGCCCGCCTGCACCTACCCGCCTCGACCGGGTATATTGGCTATTGAGTCTCAGGAAAGTAATGTCGCATCAAGATAGCCGGGGGAAATTCCGGCAAGTGGATGAAACGGTTGAGCAAAACCACCAAAAAGAAGGAGTCGGCTGCGGCCGACTCCAACGAGAAGATCATTTCGCAGAACCGCAAGGCCCGGCATAACTACACGGTGCTCGACACGCTGGAGTGCGGCATCGTTCTGGTGGGCAGCGAGGTGAAGAGTCTGCGCAATGGGCGCGTTTCGCTCGACGAGGCCTACGCCCGACTCAAGGGCGACGAGGTGTGGCTGATCGGCTGCGATATCGCCGAATACCTTGAGGCCAGCCGTTTCAATCACAATCCGCGACGCCCCCGCAAGCTGCTTTTGCACCGGCGAGAGCTCAAGCGGTTCGCCCATCGGGCTATGGAAAAGGGCCTGACCCTGGTGCCGCTCGAAATGCACTTCAAGCGGGGCCTGGCCAAAGTGGTGCTTGGCATCTGTCGCGGAAAACAGCGGCACGACAAACGCGAGGCCATGAAAAAGGCCGAGGCACAACGCGATATCCAGCGGCAAATCTATCGGCGGCGGTAGTGAACCAACCCCCTGGCGGCATCGTATAATATCTTCTAGGCAAAATGCGTATGATACTATTGATTGGAAGCGCCTGACCCAACGCCGCAGTCGCCGGAAGCGGCGTTGTTTCAAGATCAAGTCCTTTCGTCGGGGGGAATGCCCGATGCTGCAACTAAAAGACCTCAAAAAAACATTTCGCCAGCCCGACGGCACGGAGTTGCCCGTGCTGGACATTCCGGAGTTTCGCGTGGCGGCGGGCGAGCAGATGGTGCTGGTCGGCCACAGCGGCTGCGGCAAGACGACTCTGCTGCACGTCATTGCCGGCATCAGCCGCCCGGATTCGGGCAAGGTGCGCATCGACGACTGGGACATTACGTTGATGCCCGAGTCGGAATGCGACCGGTTTCGCGCCGAGCGGATCGGCTACGTGTTTCAGACGTTCAATCTGCTGGCTGGTTTCTCGGCGTTGGAAAACGTGTTGTTGTCGATGCGTTTTGCGGGGGGACGGCCCGACAAAAATCGCGCCCGGCAGTTGCTTCAGCGCGTCGGCCTCAGCCATCGCATGACGCATCGGCCGGCGCAGCTTTCGGTGGGCGAGCAGCAGCGGGTGGCCGTCGCCCGGGCGCTGGCCAACAAGCCGCAACTGCTCCTGGCCGACGAGCCGACGGCCAACGTCGACGCCGGCCACCAACAGCAAATTCTCGACCTGATTCGCGAAACCTGCCAGGAGGAGGAAGTCGCGCTGATTATGGTGACGCACTCGAGCGAAGTGGCCTCGCAGTTTTTGCGGGTCGACCACTTGGATCAATTCAACTTAGTCGCCGCCCGATTGCGCGAGAATCGGCAAGAAGAATGACGAAGGGAGCGGCGAAGGTTTTGGAAAATTCATTCTCGCCCTAAAATTCCCTAGCCCCTGACCCCTAGCCCCTAATCCCTCTCTGATGAGTCTTTGGAAAGTCGCCTGGCGAAGCATCCGACAACGAGCCCTGGTCTCGTCGCTGACCATTATGTCGATGGGGCTCGGCGTGGCGTTGGTCGTGGCCGTGCTGGTCGTCTACGGCGTCGTGTCCCAGTCGTTCCATCGCGGCGGCGAAGGATACGACCTGATCGTCGGCGCCAAGGGCGGCAAAGAGCAACTGGTGCTCAACACGGTTTTTTACCTGAGCCAGCCGATCGGCAATATCCCCTACAGTTTTTACGAAGAGCTGACGGTCGGAAAGTACGCCGCCGACGTCGAGACGGCCATTCCGTTGTGCATGGGGCGCGTGTATTCGGGCTTTCGCATCATCGGCACGGTGCCCGAAATGTTCACTGAGCTGCGATACCGCGACAACCGATCGTATACGTTTTCCGCGGGCGAGAATTTCAAAGAGGAAAACCGCTTTGATGCCGTGATCGGGTCCATTGCCGCGGTCAAGGCCGCTTTGCAGGTGGGCGACAAATTCAAGGTGGCTCAGGGCGTCGGAGGCGGCTACGGGCGCCAGAAATTGTTTCGCGTCGTCGGCGTCCTGGCCCCCACAGGCACTCCCGTCGATCGCGCCCTTTTCGTCAATATGCATGGTTTCTTCGAGGTCTACCGCCGCGAAGACGCAGCGCCGCGCGAGAAAGTCGCCGATCCCAACGAACGCGCCAAAGAAAACCGCACGAATCTTGCGGCGGACGAACAGCACGAGAACGAGGAGCCGCCGCGCGAAAGCAAGGCCGACGGCAACGAAGCGGAGCGTGAAATCACCGCGGTGTTGGTGTGCGTCCCCAAAGTTCGGGCGGACCGCGGCCGTACCGCAATTTTGGCCCGGCTGATAAACGACGGCAACGTGGCTCAGGCCGTCGTGCCCACCCGAGTCATCGCCGATTTGTTTGAAAGCGTGATCGGAAAATTGGAATGGATTCTGCTCGGCATGGCGGTGCTGACGGTCGTTGAGGCGGGCATCGGCATCATGGTGAGCATTTATAACTCGATGAGCGACCGGCGGCACGAAATCGCCGTTATGCGAGCCTTGGGCGCCAGCCGCACGACCGTCATGCTCATTATTCTTATGGAATCGATTTTGCTTTCGTTGATGGGCGGCGCCTTCGGTCTGTTGCTTGGGCACGGGGCCGCGTGGCTCTTTTCGCCGCTGATCGCCGACTGGACCGGCGTCATGGTCGGTCTGCTGCATTTCCAGTGGCTCGAGTTGATCCTCGTGCCCGGCTTAATTGTGCTTGCCTCCGCCGTCGGATATTTGCCGGCGATGGCCGCCTATCGGACCGACGTGGCTAAGTCGTTAATGACCACGCCGTGAGGAGAGGGGAGAGGGAAGAGGGAAGAGATGAAGAATGAACTAACCACTAGCCACTAGCCACTAACCACTAGCCGCCTATGCCATTGCCTCGCGACCGCCGCGTATCGCCTGCGTCTCGACCGGGGCAATACCGCGCGCTGTGTCCGTCGGCGGCCGGCAGCGTCGTTTTGGGAACGCTATCGATCGCAACGGCGTTTCACTGGCTGCTGGGGGCGCTTCCGCTGGCGGGCATCTACTTGGGCTGGCGGGCCGTTCGGACCGTTCGCGCCGCACCCGCCGAATGGACCGGCGACGGTCTGGCGCGACTGGGCATCGGCCTTTCGGCCGCGTTCTGGTTGATAGGATATGGCTGGTACTTTACGGCCGATGTACGCAGCGTGCCTTTCGGATACCAACGGATCGGCTACGAGAGCCTTCAACCCGATCCGAACAATCCCATCGAACTGCCGGAAGCGGCGATCGATCTCCAGGACAAGAAGGTTTTTATTCGCGGTTTTATGCAGCCGCGGCGGCAGCATGCCGGCATCAAGGACTTTATTCTCGGCGCCGCCAGCGGCGATAGTTCGTACGGCATCCGCGATCCGTTGCCGACTGAAATGATCCGCGTCATCCTGCAAGGCGATTTAGAGACCCGCTTCACCACGCGCCAAATCGGAGTAGGCGGCAGGCTGCAGATCGACTGGACCGATCCGAGCGGCATTCCCTATGCGATCGAGGCCGACTGCCTGCGCTAATGCAGCGGTCGCCGCTTCGCGAAAAAGAGCATTCCGACGGCCGCCGCGGCGAGCATGGCCAGCGAAGACGGCTCGGGTACGATCTGGACGTACGTCGCAACGCCCACGCCCCACGAATAACTGGAGCTCAGCCAGCGGAGTTGTTTCCAGACGACATCCTCGTTTTCGGACCACGTCGTGTAGCAGGCGTAGTATCGGCCGGCGGCGCCGCGATCGTCGTACCCGAACACCGGCACGAAGTGGTCGCACTCGCCATCCCCGGTAAAATCCACCAGAAACATCATCGGGCGGCCCGCGTCGATCTCGGCCACGAGATCCTCCCAGCCGAAAATACCGTAGTAGTCCTGGGTTGAGATGCAGTCATACCCGCGACTCGCGGCATAGGCTTCGAACATGCCGCATGCCCAACTCTGATACGAACCGCCGTAAGGAACCGGGTCCACCGAGGTTCCGAACCAACAGGCGATGCTGGTCATCTCGGGAACGGGCAGGGCGGGATTATCCGGCGTGGGGTCGTATTTGGCGTTGTGGGCGGGTGAGGAGATTTCGTCCTGAACGTTGGCGGTCAGCTTGACCGCGTCCCAGCCGCTGGCCTGGAACAGATTGTCGTATCCCTTCAAATCGTAATACCCGATGATCGAAGCCGCGGCCGTCGGACCGCATCCATGATACCAGTTGTAGGCGGGCACGCCGGACAAACACACGGCCTCGCCGCGGGCAAAGTGCGCGGCGGCCATCCACGCTAGTCCGCCGATCGCTAAAACGCATAGCATTCGCGGCGTCTTCCGCATGATGAGACCTCTTGTTCTATGAATGAGTTTTTAGCCTGTGTAAAGTGATTCGCATTTGTTCAAAGCACGAGACGGCGCGCAGGCCCAAGGAGCCGGCGAACCGCTGCTGTATGCAAAGACGCATCCGAAGGGTCGCGGTCCGTGATCGGCAGTCAGCGATCCCAGGATCGAGATGCAAGAGTTTCTCTAGCAAATGGCCCGGCGTCCGCCGCCAAGAGCTCGCCGCGACAAAGCAGCGGACTCATCAGAGGCGGATGGCGATTGGAGAGAAACGAGAGAGCTGCCCCGCTATTTCAGGGATGCTTTGGTTGAGTCTGCCGGCGCGATGTGGACGTGCAACCGCGCGGTCGCGGGCCTTCCGCGGCTGTCGGATCGGGTGACTGTAACGAAATAGTCGCCCGGCTTTTCGTAACGATGCTTGATGACGGCGTAACCGTCGGGAGCCAGCATTTCGGCGTTGCCGTCGGATTGCGTTTGCACGGCGGGGGCGCCATCGCCGAAGTCCCACTGTTCGCGGCCGCCGTCGCGACCGACCTCGAAGGTTCGCGCCTTAAACGTAATTTCGTCGCCCGCCTTCAAACCGAGCGACGGCCAGTAAACCGCGTGGATCGACGGCGTCAGCGGCTTCGGATTCTTGGGGTCGAAAATCTGCACCACCGCGACGTCGTAATCCGTCCGGCCGTCGGCGTCGGTCACCTTGAGAAGCTCGCTATAATGGCCGGGCGTCGCATAGCTGCGTGTAACGGCCGGGCCTTCGGCCTTCGTTCCGTCGCAGAAAAGCCACTCGTATGAAACGATGTGCTCCGGCCCCTTCTCGCTCCAGGAGCGGCTGGCGTCCAATGTCACATTCTCGCCGATCAAGGCAGCATGATGCGGCCGGGCGACGGCCGTAAGCGGCGTCTTGTGTTCAGCGTGATACGCCTGCCAAAGAAAAGCGTAGCCGTCCATAATGCCGTATTCACCGCTGGGCTGCGGTGCGGAAATGTCGAAGTGCAAATGCGACCAGCCGCCGCTCCCACCTTGCTTGCCCAGCCGGCCGATCTCTTGCCCCCTTTTCACGCGCACGCCGGGCTTCAGCGCTGGATCGAAGGAGTCCAGGTGGCTGTAGCGATAATACCAGCCGCGGCCGTCGCGCAAATAAACCACGTCGTAGCGTTTTTTTTGTTTGATAATGTCCGGTAGGGTGGCCGGATCAACCGTTTCTTCTCCCGCGGCGACAACGACGCCGTCGGTGGCTGCCAGAACTCGGACCAACTTCTCGGCGCCGCCGATGTCCAGGCCGTAGTGGTAATAGATCGGCACGTGGTCGGGATCTTCGGGGCCATCGGCGAAGACCGGCTCGTTGCACATCTGCGTATCGGTGGCAAACCACCGCTGGTCGGTCGGATAGACAAAGGTGCCGGGCCGAATCCACGGCGAGCCGGCCGGCCACAAACGCAGTCGGGCGTCCTTGTTCAGCGTCCAGGCGTTCGACGTCGGCTGCACGTACCCTTTGGTGACCGCGCAATCAATCTGCACGCCGCCCAAGGCGACCGGAAGCCGATAGTTGGCTGCTTCGAGGGCGCCCTTCCGGCCGTTGACCTCGACGTCGACCATCGCTTTGCGCAGAGCATTGCGCCAGTTATCTCGCGTTTCGCGGATGTCTAGAAGCTTGACCGAGGCTTTCGTGCCGTCGGCCAGCGTAACTTCGCACGACTCGCCGATGTTCAGGTCGATGGTCCGAACGAGCGGTTCGATCTTGGGCGGCCAGGCTTTGTCGGCCTGCAACTGCAGAACGCTTGCCAGCACAATGGCCAACGCCGACGCAAATATGCCCAAGGCGCGCCGCTTTGTCCGTCCCGTCAACCGCATTTTGGAGCCTCCTTAGCTCCCATTATGGTAAGCGTTGTCGATGTTGCCGTCAAGCTTCTTGCTAAAGGGGGGTTCTCTTTGCGTTTGGCGGCCAATCGGGTAGAGTACA
>CAYMQL010000075.1:0-9006 GCA_964392255.1 uncultured Planctomycetaceae bacterium
GGATTGCCGTGGGCTTCGTGGCGGTGAAATGGCCGTACGACCGCCATCGGCTCGATTGCACCTTTCTGAGCATGGGCCACGGCTGCGCCGTGCTGTTGGAACTGCCCTCGGGCCAAACAATGCTCTACGACGCCGGCGCGCCAAACTGTCCGGCGTCGGGTGTGCGCGCAATTTCGGGAGCGCTCTGGAGCCGCGGCATTACGCGACTCGACGCGGTGGTTCTTTCACACCCCGACATCGACCACTACAACGCGCTGCCGGGCCTGCTGGATAAATTCTCCGTCGGTGAAGTTTATACGACGCCGGCGATGTTTGAGAAACGCAGCCGCACGGTCGCCGCCCTGCGCGACGCACTCCGCGCGCACGGCGTGCCTGTGCGCCAAGTGCGCTGCGGCGATCATTTGCCGGCCGGCGACGGGTGTTCGCTGGAAGTGTTGCACCCGTCGCATTATGGCGATGCGGCCCCCGACAACACCAGCAGCCTCGTGCTGGCGGTCGACTATTGCAACTGCGAGATTCTTCTGACCGGCGACGTGGAGCAGTCCGGGCTTGCCGCTCTGCTAGCCGGCCCGGCGCGGTCTTGTTCGGTGTTGTTGGCGCCCCACCACGGCAGCCGCAACAGCAACTTGCCCGAGTTGGCGCGTTGGAGCATGCCGCAATGGGTCGTCTTTAGCGGCAACGGACGCTTGACCGTGCCGGATAGCGAAAACTGCTATCGCGCGGTCGGCAGCCAGGTGTTGCACACTTGCCGGAGCGGGGCGGTTCACGTCCAGATCGACGCCGGCGGCGTGCGCGTGTCGCCGTTTGTCGCCTCACCACAGCCGTAAAGACCTGCACGGAAGAAGGGCGTTTTCAGCCTGTTTGTGATTCTATTCTGAAAGCGGAGGGCAGGGGGCTCGAAACACCGGGACTGTCCCAATTTTCGTGTCAGCGAAAATGGGACTGTCCCCTTTGCCGTAGATTTCGCGGGCTGGGGATTACCTGACACAAAATTCCGTACAGTCCCGAAACACCATCAAATTCTTCGAGCAAAACGCCCTTTTCCAAAATACCCGATGCAAAATCCGGTGCAGTTCCCGCCGCGCCGGTTTCGGCTGATCCTGACTTGCGGTTGATCCTCGCCAATTGGTCCAAACTGCCAGACGCCTTACGGCAAGGAATCCTAGCCATGATCCGGGCAGCCTCGAAAAATGAAGTTTCCCCGCCACCGGATGGAAAAAGCCGGAATGTCATAGCTCCGCGTCACAGCTTGTCACAGTAAAATGTCACAGCTTGTCATAGCTCACTACCGGGCCTTATGCCTCCCTCCCTCCAATGTGGAGGGCGTAGCGCTTTGTGGGGTCGGTCGGGCTGGTTGCCTGCTCGGCCAATAATCCCTTGTTGGTCAGGTCTTTCAGGTCGCGTTGGAGCGTGCGACGATTAACGCCGGGGCAAAGGGCCTCGTAATCCTGAATCGTCAGGCCGTCGTGTTCCAGCAAGAAACCAACCGCTTTGGCTTGGCGGTCCGATAGGCCATGTTCTTTGGCGATGACATCCCGGCGAATGACCCGCTCGCCGCGCTGGCGGACTTCGGCCAGTTGGGCGGAAAGGCCGCGGGCGAAATACTCGAGCCAGCCGGTTAAGTCCATGCCCTGCTCGCGGACGTTTTGGATAGCCCGATAGAATGCGGTTCGGTCGCGGTCGTAATACTCGCTGATGGAAAACAGCCGCTTGATGTCGTAGCCTGCCCGATAAAGGCACAGCGTCGAAAGCAATCGGCTTGTCCGCCCGTTGCCATCGACGAACGGATGAATATGCACAAGCTGGAATTGGGCAATCCCGCTAACCAGCACCGGATGCGTGGTTCCCGGCCGGTTGAGCCATTCGACGAGCTCGGTCATTAGCTCGGGCACCTTGGCCGGATTGGGCGGCGTGTAGATGACCTTGCCGGTTGCCGAGTTGGCCACGTAGTTTTGCACCCGGCGATATTCGCCCGGCTGCGCCGAACCGCCTCGCACGCCTTCGACCAGTCGGCGGTGCATTTCGCGGATAAGCCGTTCGGTCACGGGCTGGCCGCTGCCAAGATAATCAGAGACTAGATCGAACGCCCCGCGATAGTTGAGTAATTCCCGAGCGTCGTCGGGATCGGCCTCCGGCACGATTTGCCCATCCCAAAGTTTTTGGGCCTGATCGAGGGTCAACCGCGTTCCTTCGATATGGGTCGTATGGTGTGCCTCAAGCACCAATGCCCGATGGCCCATTTCCCGAATCCACGGTTCCGAAAGCGTCGCCGCCTCCAAGAACCCTCGCGCCCGCTCGATCAACGTCAAATCGGCCGCAATGGCGTCGGTAATCGTGAACTGCGGAGTAAGGGACATGGGTTATCGACTCCTCAGCTAACCGCGACGACTATTCAGACAAACAAAGATCGACCACTTCTCCACGTATGATTTCTCCCGGGTTTGGTGGCGTGTGTATTGTAATGATCCTCTCCCAGTAGAAAAGCCTTGGCCGGAGAAAAACTTAGGGCGATAATTCCGATGTGAGATCGCCGTGTTCATAACTCCGCCTCTTTACAAGACCGGCGATCCAGCCGGCACGTAAATGCAATCGGGTTCGGCTTCGAGATAATCGCCGGTGACGGCATACGCCCGGGCGCGGCTGCCGCCGCACACGCGGCGATACTCGCAGACGCCGCAGCGGCCCTTCAGTTGGTCGGGATCGCGCAGCGCCAGAAACACCGGATGTTTTTGGTACACGTCAACGACCGAATCGTGTGGAAACCGCCCGCAGCAGAGCGGCAGGAAGCCGGCCGGATAGATTTCGCCGGTGTGGCTGACGAACATCACGCCCTTGCCGTCGCCGACGCCCAAGGGGGCGCGATGCCCGCGGCGCTCGGCGCCGTCCTCGACGCCTTGCGGTCCAGCCAATGGGTCGCCGCCTCGTTCGAGCACGAATCGCCGGTAATGCGGGGCCTCGGTCGTCTTGACGGCGTAGGGCTGATGCCGGGCGTGATGCCACAGCCGCTCGAAAACCGCTTCGTACTCTGCCGGCGCGATCCGCGGCTCTTCGATCCCGCGTCCGACCGGCACCAGAAAAAACACCGACCACATGGCGATTCCCTGATCGGCCAGCAGATCGGCCATCGCGTCGATCTGCTGGACGTTGCGACGGGTGATGGTGGTGTTCACCTGGACGGCCATGTCGAGCCGGCGGGCGTCGGCGAGCATTCGCATGGTGCGGTCGAAGCTGCCCGACCAACCGCGAACCGCGTCGTGCGCGTCGGCCTCTGCGCCGTCGAGGCTAATGCCCAGCCGCCGCACGCCGGCTCGACGGACGCGGTCGAACGCCTCGTGCGTGGCCAGCGGCGTGGCCGAAGGAGTCAGCGCCGTTTGCAGCCCGGCCTTGACCGCGTGGCCGATCAGTTCGAGCAGGTCGGGCCGTTTCAATGGATCCCCGCCCGTGAGCACCAGCGTCGGCGGGTTTGGAAAACTCGCGACTTGATCCAACAGGGCCTTGGCCTGGCGAGTGGAAAGCTCATCGGGATGCGGCAATTCTTGGGCCGACGCGCGGCAGTGCTTGCAGACCAAATCGCAGGCCAGCGTGACCTCGAAGTAGAACATCAGCGGCCCGGCGTCGAAAAGGGAACCCGGATCGTTTCTTCCAGAGTCTAACAAGTCTTCAAAGCCTTTCGTGGCATGCCCGCTAGGAAAGGATTGCCCTACGCCTCCCAAGTCTATGCCGACTCGGTCGCGAAGGTCAAGAAGCCGGCTTCTGCGCCGTCCGCCAGCATCGGGCAATGAACCGATCCGGCATCGGAGACGGAACAATGTCGACCTGCTGAAAATCGCACAGCATTTCCGTCAGAATGCGCTGCATGGCCACCGGCGAGTAGACGAACGTCTGGTCGGCCTGGCCCAGACTGCTGACGCCGATCAGCGGATAACGATCGAGCTTGCGGGGCAGCTTGCGGACCGTCTGCCGAAAGCGGACATCGGAAAGGCCGGGAAACTCGATCGCCAGCAGCTCTCGGGTGATCCGAGCCAGCCTGGAAATCACGCGAAACGGCTGGCAAAGATGGTGGATCACGTTCAGAAGCAGAACCACGTCGAACGGTTCGTCGAGACGGTCCTCTTGCACGTCGTGAAAAAGGAATTCCGCTTTGCTCGACTTGATGCGTCCCAGCAGCCAGGCCGCCTCGAATCGTCGTTCCATGCGTTCCAGGCCGACGATCCTTGCCGCGTCCCGGGCCTCGGCCTCGAAACAGAAGTAGCCCAACGCACAACCCACGTCGAGAACGCTCTTTCCTTCCAACGAGGGCGGAAAGATCAAGGGGAGAGTTTTTGTACGCTCCTGCCCAGTCGTTTCCAGACCGTAGGGAAGTTGGACCTTCTGGTACTCGAAAATCGGATCGGCGATCAGTTGTTGCAGTTCGTCGCGCGTCAACCGGCTCAGATCGCAGCGAATCGGCGGAGAAACGTCGGCCAAGCGACGGATCGGCGGATAGCCGTCCGATTCGGTGTCGACGATTTCATAAGGGATTTGCTCCCGCTCGAGTTCTTCGACGACCTGCGCGTAGTGGGCGGCCAGATCAATTCGGCGGCAATGCGAAAGCCAGTGCTCTTTCGGATAGGGCAGCGTTCCGGTTCGGCTCGGCTCGATCAACTCGCGGCTGGCCACGCGGCGCCAAAGCGCGGCCTCTCGCGTCAACAGGACTACAGCCCGCTTGTTTCCCCGATGTTCCAATACAGTTTGCCACGCCGGGTCCGCCTTCAGGTCGATGCGCCGCAAGAACTCGCCGTAGCGGTTTGCCTGGCCGGCTCGCATTTTGGCCAGCTCGAGATCCAACGCCCGCAGTGTGTTGTAGTGCAAGACGACGGGGCCGGGCAAGGACGCCAGATTGGCGTACTCGAAACCCATGTAGAGTGAACCGTCTTTCGGCAGCCGGCCGTTGGCGACGGCCCAATCCACGTACGTGCTCTTTCCGCAACTGCTCGGGCCGCAGATCAGCGTTAAATCGGAATCGGCATTTGCCGCGTCTCGATTCATGGAAGCCATGCTATGGCATTGCTCCGTTTGTGTCCAGAGCAGAAAGCCGCTGCGGTTTGCGAGGGCCGACCTCGCCGTTTATAATGGCGGCGATGGGCCGAAAGTCGCGACGCAACCGATCACTCGATTCACGCAATTCCGACCGCCGCTCGAAGGCGGCTGCGGACATGCCGGCGCTGCGCGCCCGCAACGCAAGCGACGGGAACGAAGATTTCCGCCAAAAGGATCGGCGACGGGCGGCGGCCGTGTGCGGGCTTCTGCTGCTGGCGGTTGTTCTTGTCTTCGGCCAAACGCTGCGGCACGAGTTCGTCAACTACGACGACAACCTCTATGTAACGGAGCAGCCGCAGATTCTGCACGGCCTTTCCGCCGAAGGAATGCGGTGGGCGTTCGTCAGCCGCCACGCCAACAACTGGCATCCGCTGACATGGCTTTCGCACATGCTCGATTGCGAAATCTATGGACGCCGCGCCGGCGGACATCACGCGACCAACGTGCTGCTCCACGGCGCCGCCGTGAGCGCCCTTCTCTTCGTGCTGTGGCGGATGACCGGCAATTTTTGGCCCAGCGCATTGGCGGCCGCCGTCTTCGCCGTTCATCCGCTGCGGGCGGAATCGGTGGCCTGGGTGTCGGAACGCAAAGACGTTCTTAGCGGCCTGCTCTTCATGCTGACCCTCGCGGCATACGCCGGCTATGTGCGCCGGCCCTTTTCGTGGGCACGGTATCTCTTGGTTTCGCTGCTGTTTGCCCTGGGCCTGATGGCCAAACCGATGCTGGTTACGCTGCCGTTCGTCTTGCTATTGCTCGACTTTTGGCCGCTGCGCCGCGTTACGCGCTCGGCGGTCGTGCGATTGGTCGTCGAAAAAATTCCCTTGTTCCTGCTGGTTGCCGTTTCCTGCATTGTGACGCCGATGGCCCAGGGCTCGGCCGTCGTTTCACTCGAACGGCTGTCGCCAAGCGAGCGGATCGCCAACGCGTTGATTGCATACGCGGCCTACCTCGGCAATTTTTTCCGGCCCTCGAAACTGGCGGTGCTCTATCCTTTTCCCGAAACCAGTCCCCCGTTGTGGAAAATCGCCGGGGCATGCGCGCTCTTGGCGGCCGTCTCGGCGGCCGCGTTGGCCTGGCGCCGCCGATTCCCCTATCTGTTGGTCGGCTGGTTCTGGTACGTGGGAATGCTCGTGCCGGTGATCGGCTTGGTGCAGATCGGCGAACAGACGATGGCCGACCGCTACACCTATCTGCCGCAAATCGGTCTGTGCATCGCCGTTGCGTGGGCCGCCGCCGGCGCCGCCGCGCTGCGGCCTTCGATGCGGCGACTGTGCGCGGCGGGTTCGTCGCTCTGGTTGGTGCTGTTGATGTGCGGCGCTTGGCAACAGACCTCGTATTGGCGCACCAGCGAATCGCTCTGGAACCGGACCCTCGCCTGCACTACGGGGAACTACGTCGCCCACAATAATCTTGGCAACGAGCTGTACCGCTGGGGTCGGCACGACGAAGCCATGGAACATTTCCAACAGGCTTTGGCGATCAATCCCAATTATGCCCAGGCCCACAACAACCTCGGCAACGCCTTGCATCTTCGCGGGCGAACGGACGAAGCCTTGCCCCACTACCATAGAGCGATCGAGTTGAAGCCCAACTATGCGAAGGCCCGCTGCAATTTGGGCGTCACATTGGCCGACCTGGGGCAGACGGAGGCGGCCGTCGCCGAATATGAAGAGGCGCTGCGAATCGAACCGAATTCCGCCGAATCACACTACAACATGGCGGTGGCGTTGACCCGCCTGAAAAAAATCGACGACGCGATTGCCCACTATCGCCGCGCCATCGAGTTGAAGGACGATTACGTCGAAGCCTACAACAATCTCGGCTCGCTTTTGGCCGCGACGGGCCGGAATCAAGAAGGCATCGGCTTTCTGTTGATCGCGACGGAGCTGAACCCGGCCCATGCGTCGGCCCATGCCAACCTCGGCTTGGCCTTGGTCCGTTTGGGTCAGATCGACCCCGCCGTTGCGTGCTTTCGGAGGGCGATGGAACTCAACCCGAACGACCCGAAGCTCAAAAAACATCTGGCCGAAGCCTTGGCCCGGCGCGGCGAGTCTGCGGCGGGCGACTCTTCACGCGGAGACGCGGAAACGCAATTTAATCTTGGCATGGCCCTGGCCGAACAGGGCAAATATGCCGAAGCCGTCGCGCATTGGCGCGAAGCAATGCGGCAACAGCCCAACCAGATCGCCGTCGTCAGCCGTCTGGCGTGGCTGCTGGCCACGTGTCCCGAGGCGTCCGTCCGCGACAGCGCCGAGGCCGTCGAATTGGCCGAACGCGCCAACGCGCTCTCCGGCGGCAAAGAGCCCGCGATTTTCGCAGTGATGGCCGCGGCCTATGCCGAGGCGGGCCGTTTTCCCAACGCCGTACAGGCCATCGAAAAGGCAATTGCCCTGGCCGCAGCGGCGAACGACGCCGCCATGAAACAAGCCTTCCAAAAGCAACAACAATTTTATCGGGCAGGACGGCCGTACCGCGAAGGCCGAGCGACGGACGCTCGTTAGTTTCTGTTACGGAAAGCTCCAAATCCGTAGGGTGCGTGCTTGCACGCACCTGATTTCACGGCAAATCCGTATTGGTGCGTGCAAGCACGCACCCTACCAAGGCTATCCACAACAGATACTCTTTAATCGCCTGCGGCTGCTTGCGCGGCCCGGCGGCGGACGACCTCGGCCTGAACGCGGCAAAGCGCATCGCAGTTCGGCATTTCGAGCAACGCCTGTGCAAGAATCCGACCGGCCTCGGCAAAACGGCCCTCGCGGCACAATCGCTCGGCCCATTGGCGGTGAATGTGCGCGAAGTTCTGGCCAAAGGCCTCGAACGTCGTGTCCAAAGCCATTCCTTGCCGCAACAGGGCGACGGCCTCGGCAAACTGCTGTGCGTCGCCCATGTCGATTGCCCAGTTGTTGATCGTCGCCAGCAGATTGCGCCGCGCCAAAGCGTTCTGAGAATCGAGCCGCAAGGCCTTGGCGTTCGCCTCGGCCGCCGCGCGAAATTGTTTCTCGGCCAGCAGATCGACGCCGCGGTTGTAGTAGATCATCGCCGCCAACTGAATCGGCGAAACCTCGCGGGCCTTCGAGCGATCGGCCGCGGCCGCGGCGCCAATCGCCGCTGTTGCGGCCGGCCGCTGCGGCGGTTGCGCGTCCTTCTTCAGACGAAACCACTCGGGACATGTGGTTTCGACGTCGATGACGCTGCCGAGAAGTCGGACGCGGCTCATCGCGTGGCCTGGCATCTCCAGCCCGCGGCAATCCAGCCCGACCGCGCCCGCCAGATAGTTGAACAGCACCGTCGCGCTGACGCAATTGTAGCGGCCGTCGTCCAAAACGCGGCGCAAGTCGGTATAAGCCAGATCGTAGCCGCCGCGTAGCGCCTGGGCGTGGAGAAACTCGAAGATGGCTTGCACGGACTGGCGAGGCTCGACGTCGAGTTTTATTGAGCGGCGCAGTTGCTCGGCCAACGCATGCGCCTTCGTTCGATAGCAGGCAAGGTTCTCGTCGTCGTGCGCGCCGCTGGCCACTAGCGCGGCCTCGAACGGCGCAAGTTGTTCGAGCCGGCCGTCGGCCGCATCGGCAAACAGCCGCTCTTCGAGCCGGTTCGCCGGCGCAGCCCAAGCTGCGAGGGACGAACAGCCGGTCGGCGCCGGATGCGTTGCAATCGCGGCTTGCCCGGCATAAAGCCATAACGCCAGACCGATCGCGGCGGAAAAAATCGCGTTGGAACTGCGGATGCGCGGCATCGGTGGGTGCGGTTTGCGACGGTCGTGCGGTTTGCGCCGACTGCGGTCAGGCTGCCAGGGACGGAAAGCTCAGCGGTCAAGACAATTGTACGATGCAAATTGTCAACGCGCCGGAAAAATGGAGAAGAAATACCGGCTAGTGCTTTGTCACAGTTAAGATTTAGGGTGCCACTGGCTATGCCAGTGCCCGG
>CAYMQL010000076.1:0-9005 GCA_964392255.1 uncultured Planctomycetaceae bacterium
TCCAGATGATCACCACCAGCCAGATCAAGATTTCCGCGCTGGTGGCCCGGGAGTATGCGCCCGACGCGCTGAGGGCGGTTCACGAAGCCTTCCAACTGCACGTTCCGCCCGCCGTCGGTGCCGCCGAAATCGAAGAATCGGTCCAGGCCGACGCAAAAACGACCCCCGCGGCCCTGCTGTCCCGGCTCCAGCGCATGGAAAAGCTCGTGATCGACGCGATCGATCTCGACGAGTCGCAGTCGTTGGTCACGTATTTCGGCCTGCCCGACATGCCGGGCCTCGCCGCAAAAACGTTCGACCAGCTTGCACACTCCGGCGTGCTCGTCGACATGATCGTCCAGAGCACCGGCCGCGAAAAACGCGCGAACATTTCGGTGACCGTGCCCCGAACCGAACTGGCCAAGGCGCTTGCCACTGCGTCGGAGTTGGCCAAGTCGCTCAATTGCCCGCCCCCGACCCACTGCGAAAAGGTCGCCAAACTTTCCGTCTTCGGCGTGGGCATTAAGAGCCATACGGGCTTGGCCGCACGCATATTTCAATCGCTGGCCGCCGCCGGCATTAACGTCGAGCTGATTAGCACCAGCGAGGTGCGGATCGACGTCGTGGTCGACGACCGCGACGGCCACAAAGCCCTCGCCGCCATGAAAAAAGAACTCGCCGATGCAATGACCTAGAATGAAAGGATGAGGGATGAAGGAGGAAGGATGAAGGCCAGGCATTCGTTTCAAGTATATTCCATTCATCCTTCATCCCTCATCCTTCATCCTTTCCCATGCCCCCATCCGCCGGTCTGAATTCCGCCTCTTCGACGCTGTTGGATCAGCTTCGGGCCCGGCAGCCCGAGGCGTGGGGGCGTTTCGTTCGGATCTACAGCGCGCTGATCTACGGCTGGTGCCGCCGGTCGGGCCTGCCCGCCGAAGACTCGGCCGACGTGCTTCAAGAGGTGCTTTTGGCCGTGCTGCGCCATCTGGCCGACTTCCATCGCGACCGGATCGGCGACAGTTTCATCGGCTGGCTGGCCGCCATTACCCGCAACAAGGTGCGCGATCATTGCCGCCGCCGGCATGGTCTGCCCGACGCTCGCGGCGGCAGCACCGCGCAACGCCAAATGGGCGAAATCGCGGCGGTCGCAGAGCAATCGGAGGTTTTTATCCGGCCCGACGCCCAAACGGCGGCGTGGCTTTCGCATGGCGCGCTGGAGCTGATCCGGGCGGAGTTCGAGCCGCAAACCTGGGAGGCCTTTCGCCGCACGACTCTCGAAAGGCAACGCGCGGCCGACGTTGCGGCCGATTTGCAGTTGTCGGTCGCGGCGGTCTACACGGCGAAATCCCGCGTGCTGCGACGCCTGCGCCAGACGCTCGGCCAGCTACCCCCATAGTTCCTCAGACGATCCGATTTCGATCGTCGACATGAACCACAATGGGCTTCAACCGGCGGGCCTCTTCTTCGGTCGCCGCGGCGTAAGCCAGAATGACGACCTTGTCGCCCGGCGCGCCCAAACGGGCGGCCGGTCCGTTCAGCATCATCGTGCCCGATCCGGCCGGCGCCTCGATCACATACGTCATCAGCCGTGCGGCGTTCGAGAGATTCAGCACATGGACCTGCTCGCCGGGCAGCAGGTCGGCCGCCCGAATCAGGTCTGCATCAATGGCGATGCTGCCTTCGTAGTCCAATTCCGTGCCCGTCAGCGTGGCGCGGTGAATTTTGGACCTCAACATGAACCGTTGCACGCGTATCCTCCAATCGACAGCGGGAAGCAGGCCCCCGGGCGTACCGGCCGAATTGCACCGCATCCCCGAAACCATTAACTATGACGCCAAACCTCGAAAAACTCAAGCGGCGTTCCCACCCCCCCCTCTGAAGTATGTTTGGATACAACGGCGGGCCCAGGCCGATTGGCAATGCGTTTCAATCTTGTAAACTGACAGTGCAGCGGAAACAGCTTTTGCCCATCGCACGACCATGATCCAGAGGGCATGATCCAGAGGGAAAGCCATGCACCCATCAAACAATATGCGGCTCGTACTTGCATTATTGCTGTGTGTGATCCTGTCCGCCTGCATTGCCGACGCTGCATCGACCGAGTCTGTCGCGATTGATTGGCCGGCATTTCTTTCGCGCAGCGACATGGTCTGGAATGCATTGCCGACCCGTTGGGAGAACGCCCCTTTTGTGGGCAACGGTTGCCTGGGGACTATTTTCTGGAAGAATCAAGCTGGTGCGTTGCATTTCGAGGTTTCGCGCGGCGATCTGTATGACCACCGTCGCTACGACGCTTTGTTAGGACGCTGCCGTCTTCCCAACGGGCACTTCAAACTGAATTTTCCAGGCAAAGATCCGCAAGGCACGATGCGGCTTGATTTATGGAATGCCGAGGTCAAAGGCCGCATCACCACCGATCAAGGCGAATGGAATCTGCGTTGCTTCACAGCTTCGGAGAGTGATGTAATTGTGTTGGAGATCGAAGGCTCCCCTGAGCCCGCGATGACCTGGCATGCCGACCCGGCGAAATCGACGCGCGATCGCCGCGTTCCCGAAGCCCTGAAGCCCTATCCGCCGCAAGTCGAGCGCGAGATTGACGGCGTGCCCGTCAGCGTTCAGGAGATGCCCGAGGATCGGCTCTACCATACCGACGGAATGGGCGTTGGGCAGTACGCCACCGCCTGGAATCTGGTGCGCCCTCGCGAGGGGCATAACGTGTATTTCATCAGCACGCAAATATCGTATCCCGGCGCGACAGCGGCAGCCCGTGCGGTCGAAGTGGCGAAAAAGGCCGAAAAGTCTGGTTTGGCCGCCGTCGAAGAGCGGCACCGCGCATGGTGGCATGCCTACTATCCGCGGAGCTTTCTTTCCGTGCCCGACGCGCGCATCGAGAGTTTCTATTGGATCCAGATGTACAAGATGGGATCGGCGGTTCGTAAGAAAGGGCCGCTGCTCGACTTAATGGGGCCCTGGTTTCGCCCGACAGTTTGGCCGGCGATTTGGTGGAATCTGAACATTCAGCTTTCGTACTGGCCGTTCTATGTGTCGAACCACATTGAATCGGCGGAAACGCTTAGCGATGCCGTGTGGGATCATCGCGACGCGTTGGCCAAGAATGCCGGCAAATATCAGGCGGATTCATACGCGATCGGCCGGGCGTCGGGCCCCGATTGCCGAAGCGCGGTGGGCAGCGAGGCCGGCAATCTGCCTTGGGTAATGCACAATCTTTGGATGCAATATCGCAGCACCATGGACGATCGCTTTTTGGCTGATCGTTTGTTTCCGTTGATGAAGGGTTCTTTCCGTTATTTGCGGCATATTCTGGTCCGGCAGCCCGACGGCAAGCTGGCGATGCCGGCGACGGCTTCGCCCGAATACACCCTCGCGGTGGAAAACTGCACGTACACAATGGCCTGCTTGCGCTGGACGGCCGCAGCGCTGATTGCGGCCGACGCGCGGCTGAAAACCAACGACCCGGTGATCGCGGAATGCCGCGACGTGCTTGACAATCTGGTCCCGTATGAAATAGACCCCGCCAGCGGTTTCATGGTGGGCAAGGGCATGCCTTTTGTGAAGACGCATCGTCACTGGTCGCACCTGTTTCCGATCTATCCGTTTCACGAGTACGTCTGGGAGAATCCTTTGCAGCAGCCGGTGATCGAGCGATCGATCAAGAATTGGACCGACAAGCCGGGCGGTTTTGCCGGCTACTCCTGGCTGGGCGCGGCGTCGATGATGGCTGCCGGCGGCAAAGGCGACGAAGCGCTCGACTACTTGCATATTTTTCTGAAGAAGTCCCCGCTGCCGAACACCCTTTATGTCGAGTCGGGGCCGGTCATCGAAACACCGCTGGCCTTCGCTCGCTGCGTTCAGGAATTGTTGATGACCAGCCACGGCGACTGCATTCGCATCTTTCCCGGCACGCCGTCGAAATGGGCGGAGGCGTCGTTTTCCACTTTTCGCGCGGAAGGGGCGTTCTTGGTCTCTGCCCGCCGCGAAGGCGGTGTCACTCAGTTCGTTAAGGTGCATAGTCTGGCCGGCGAACCGTGCCGCATCCGCACCGGTCTAGCGGGTACGGTCAAAGCTCTGATCGACGGCAAGACGGCGGAAGTGAAGGATCTCGGCGGCGGCATAACCGAGGTGAAGCTGGCGAAAGGCGAGACGGGCGTTCTCTATTCCGGCCAGCGCCCGCCGAAACTCGATTTGCCCCCGGTGTCCATCTCTGAACGGCTTACGCCCTGGGGAGAATCCATGCCAAAGGAATTGTGACGTTCGCACAATTTCGCTAGCAAGCGTCTGGGCGGCAAACGGTACGGGAACAATATTTGCCCTTAAAGAGGCGGGGCGAGGAACGGGACCCCAAGCCGGAATGATTCTCTTACCCGATTTCCCGAATTTCTCCGCCAGATGAACGCACGGACAAAATGGCGATGGCAAGCAAATTTCGCCACCGTTTAGCCGGCGAACTTGTTCGCCGCGTGCTTCCGCTTTACCCGTCAAAGCATTCACGGCGAACAAGTTCGCCGGCTAAACGAAACACTTTGCGGGGAGTTTTCCCCGTGTGCTGAAAAAAATGGATTAAACAATAGAACCCGGCCGCCGCTATTCCTCCGCCAGCCCCAGTTGCACCATGCGGCGATAGAGCCTGGGACGAGTCAGCCCGAGCAACCGCGCCGCCCGGGCCTTGTTGCCTTTGGCCCGCGCCAACGCCCGGCGAATCAATTCGCGCTCGACGCGGCCGAGATATTCGTCGAGCACGATCGTTTCTTCGGAGTGTCTGGGTCGGGCTGCGGCCTGACTGGCCAATCGCAGCCGCTCGGGCAGATCGGCAACGTCGATCTCGCGGCCGGCGGCCCGTCGGTGGGCCTCGGCGACTGCTTCGGCCAGTTCGTCCAGATTGCCCGGCCAGGCGTAGCTATCCATTAGATCGAACGCAGCCGGTGTGAATCCGCCGATCTGCCGACGGCCCGCGGCATTGAAATCTTCGAGGAACATCTGGGCCAACAGCGGCAGGTCCTCGCGCCGCTCCGTCAACGGCGGCAATTCGATTACGATCGTGCTTAACGCCGCGGCCAAATCGTCGCGAAACTTGCCGCGGCGGGCCAAATCGGCCAGCGGCGAGTCCGCCGTAGCGATCAACCGCCACGGGAACGGACGCCGCACCAATAAGTCGGCCAGCTCGACCTGAAGATCGGCCGACACCTCGTCGACGCGATGCAGCAGCAGCGTGCCCTGTGCAGTCTGCGGGTCCGGCTGGCTTGCACGGGCCGCGACGGCCGCAACCGCCTCGAACAGATCGGGCCCCAGCAGCGAGCAATCTAACGGAACGAGCGTCGCATCCCACGACGTTTTTCCCACGGCCGGATGCGTCCCGTAATGAATGGCCGCGGCCAGATGTTTACGCCCGCTGCCGGGCGGCCCCGCCAACAAAACGCTGCAACCGCAGGCCACGGCCGCCTCGACCTGTCGCCGGGCCAGACGCATTGCCGGCCCTTGGCCGATGAGCCGATCGGCCCGATAACGCGCCGCCGCCTCTTGGCGAAAACGCCGTACCTGGTCGTGCAAAGCATCGGGTTCGGGCGGCGCCGACGCGGCAGAAAACACAACGGCCGATGCGTCGGCCGGACGATCGTCGGCATCGACGACCGCCACGACGGCCAGCAGCCCCTCGGCCTCTGATCCTATCGGAAAGAATTCGGCCTTTCGTTCGCGCGTGCGGCCGTCGTCGGTCGTGCGGCAAACGGTTGCGGCGGCCTGATTGCCCGAAAGAACCGCCGGCGGCGGACATAATCCCGCGGCCACGGCGTCCAACCCCGTCGACGCGGGACTGGAATGATAGGCGCATCGCCGGCCCAACAGGGCGTCGCCAACGCCAAGCCATTCTTGCGCCGCCCGATTCAGAAAGACGACGGTCAGTTCCTCGTCCAACACATAGACGGGCTTTTGGGCGGCATTGAGCAGTTTGGCCAGTTCGGCGGTGCGGACGCGATGGGGCGTCATTCGATTTATCGCAGGGGCGTTTTTCGCGGCAAGATTGGTGTTTCCAGAAGGGATGACATCCGGTTGTCACCCCCTTCCTCGATAATAGCAGCGCGGAGGCAGGCTGAAAACGCCGCAGACGCCAAAGGAATTGCTGGGTGCCCCGCCACTCCAGGTCTCGGGGCAGACTGGGGTGGCGGTTTTTGTTGCGCTGCCGCCGGCGGATTGCCCAATCGTCCGGTTGCGCGCATCAGCGGCCCAGGCGCGACGCCAAGGACCACGACCAGCAGCGTGCAAACCACGGCCGCCCAGAGTGTTGGCGCGCCGCCCTCGGCCCGCGGTTTCGCCAGCGGCGCACGGAAGTACATCGCCGCCACGATCCGCAGATAATACGCCGCGGCCACCGCCGCGTTCAGCACGCCGACAATCGCCAGTCCGATGAACCACCACCGCAGGCCGGCGTCGGCATGGCCGTCCACATTCAACGCGCCGGCGAACAAAAGCAGCTTGCCCCAGAAGCCCGACATCGGCCACGCGCCCAACAGACTGAACAGGCAGACGGCCAACATGCAGGCCGCCCACGGCCGCGTGCGACCTAAACCGGCCAATTCGTCGACGCCGTCGATCCGTTGATCCGAGGCGCCGAGATATTCGAGCACGGCGAACGCCCCGAGCGTGGCGGCGGCATAGACAGCCATGTAGAACGCCGCCGCCCCGACGCCGCCGAGCGGTCCGGACGCATTGCCCGCGGCCAGCGCCACCGCGAGCCCGATCAGCATATAGCCTGCATGCGCGATCGACGAATAGGCCAAAAGCCGCCGCAGATCGTCCTGCCAAAGGGCCAGGACGTTGCCGACGGTCATCGTCAGGACCGAAATCGCCGCCACGACTTGCCAACTGTAGGGCTCGGCGCCGGGCGCGGCCAAGAGCAGAATTCTTGCGGCGGCGGCAAGTCCGGCCGCCTTGGGCACAACCGACAACAGGGCCGCGTTCGGATAACTGTTTCCCTGATATACGTCGGGCGCGTAGAAGTGGAACGGCACGGCGGCGATTTTGAAACACAGCCCGGCCAACACCAGAGCCAGCCCCAGTTTTGCCAGCATGGCGAAGCCCGCCGGACCGGCCTGGGCGCCGAGCGCCGCCTCGATCGTCGTCAATCGCGTTGCGCCTGCCGCGCCGTAGAGAAAGCTCAACCCGTACAGAAGAATCGCCGACGAAAGAATGCTGAGAAAGAAATACTTGACCGTCGACTCTTGGCACGCCGCATCGCGCCGGCCGAGATAGAGCAGCACGTAGGTCGGAATCGAAATCATTTCCAACCCGAGAAACAGCAGCACCAGATCGCCGGCCTCGACCACGAGCATCAGCCCGGCGACGGCCAGAAGCAACGTGCCGAAGTATTCCGAGGCATCGGGCGAAGTCCGCGGCCGCGAGGCCAGCAGCACGAGAACCGCGCCGGCGGCCAGCGCAAACCATCGTCCCTGCCCGGCCAGCGAGTCGCACCAAAGCGGGCCGACGCTTATCGGCGGCGTCGTTTGCAGCCAATACAGAGCGGCCGCCAGCGCGACCGCCGCCCCGGCCATCCAACACCATGCCCGCCGCAGCGTCCAATATGCCCCGCCCAGATAGATTGCCGTCGCAGCGGCAACCAGCACAATTTCAGGCGTCAAAAGGCGGAGCGTTTCGGTCGTCATGGGGCAAAGATTAGGGGTCAGGGGTCAAGGGATTTGTTTATTGCGCATCAGGTAAGTAATGTTGTATCGAGATAGCCGGGAGCTTACAGCTCCCGGAGCGTGGCCGCCAATCCATGCATTTTCCGGAAGCTGTTAGCCCCCGGCTATTGCGACATTGTTTATCTGACAATCAATAGCGGCCGCCGGCGCGGCGGCCCCCGCTGCCCGTTCCATATTTCTTTCCACCGCCTCGATTGCCGGCGCCGTCAGCGCATCGAGCGTCGGCCTCATGCGATCGAGAAAGAAACGCGGATACAAGCCGATCCAAAATATCAGAATCGCGATCGGAACGAGACACGCGATTTCGCGCAGGCAGAGGTCCGCCGGAGCGTCCTCATCGCGGGCTTCATTGTGCTCCTTCGCCGGTGCGTGATCGGACGTTTTCGGCTCGCGCAGCGGGCCGAAAAACACCCGCTCGTAAAGCCACAGCATATACCATGCCCCAAGCACGACGCCGGCGACGCCCAGCGTTCCAAAAACGCGGAACAAAAGCCAATGCACCGCCGGGGCCTCGGCCCAACCGCGCTGGAACGTGCCGAGCAAGATCAGAAATTCGCCGACGAAACCGTTGGTCCCCGGCACGCCGATGCTCGAAAGCGTCAACAGCATCGTAAAGAACGCCAGCACGGGCAGCCGCTTGGCCAGCCCGCCCAAGTCGGCAATTCGCCGCGTGTGGTAGCGTTCGTAGATCATGCCCACCACGGCGAACAGTCCGCCGGTCGACAGGCCGTGGTTAACCATCTGCAACACACCGCCCTCGACGCTCAGGCGGTTCAGCGCGAACAGTCCCAACATGCAAAATCCCATGTGGCTGACGCTCGAATAGGCCACGAGCCGCTTCATGTCGCGTTGGGCCAAAGCGACCAACGCCCCATAGACGATGCCGGCCAGCGAAAGCCCCATCAGCCAGGGCATCAGCCGGGCGGTGGCATCGGGCAGCATCGGCAAATTCAGCCGGGCGAAGCCGTACGTGCCCACTTTCAGCAACACGCCGGCCAGAATCACGCTGCCGGCCGTGGGCGCTTCGACGTGGGCCAGCGGTAACCACGTATGCAGCGGGAACAGCGGCACCTTGACGGCGAAACCCGCAAACAACGCGAGAAATATCCAAACCTGAATCGTCGGATCGATCGGCTGACGAGCGAGCGCTGCCGTCAGGTCCGGGATGGAAAATGTCAATCGCGCGATTTCGCCGCCGGCAGGATGATAGTAGTTCCACAGCACAATGGCCAGCAGCCCCAGGAACGTCAAAACGCTGCCGGCCAGCGTGAACAGAAAGAATTTCATCGCCGCCCAGCGTCGGTCTTGGCT
>CAYMQL010000077.1:0-8900 GCA_964392255.1 uncultured Planctomycetaceae bacterium
GTTTTTTTGATCTAAGAGAGCGTGTCGGCCATGTTGCGTGCGCCGTGGCGGCGATTGCGGCAACCGGCCGCGGTTGGTAATCTAGGGGCGTGGTTAGACGAAGAAGGCGTTATACCCCTATGGACACTCTGCACTATCCCGACTTCGAGACGTTCCAACGCTTGGCCGCCCAGGCCGACTTGGTGCCCGTTTACCGGCGGCTGGTCAGCGACGCGCTGACGCCCGTCAGTGCATTTCACCGGATCGACTCCGGGCGCTGTGCGTGCCTGTTCGAGAGCGTCGTGGGCGGCGAAAAAGTGGGCCGCTACAGTTTTCTGGCTACCGATCCGTTCTTCGAGATCGAGGCCTACGGCCGCCGCGTGACGACCCATGCCTATTCAGGCGTCTCGGCCGGCGGAACGCCGACGTTGGTGAGCCGGCAGTTCGACAGCGACGATCCGCTGGCTGAACTGCGGCGGCAGGTCGAGGCGGTCCGCGCGGTCCACCTGCCCGAGCTGCCGCCGTTTTGCAGCGGCGCGGTGGGCTATGCCGGCTACGACACGGTGCGCTACTTCGAGCGATTGCCCAACGCCCCGGCCGACGATCGGCAGGTGCCCGACATGGCGTTCGCCTTCTACGACCAGATGGTCGTTTTCGACAACGTCACCAAAGCGATTGTGGTGGTGGCGATGGCCCGGCTGAACAAGCCCGGCGTCAGCCCGGCGGCGGCCTACAAGGCGGCATGCGGCCGGGTGGATCGGCTGGTCGAGCAGCTTTCAGCCGACGACGGCGAATTGCGGCCGTTCGACATCCGCACCCAGGGCGACGTCACGCTGCCCTACCAGTCGAACTTCACCAAGGCCGAGTTCGAGGCGGCCGTCGACAAGTGCGTCGAATACATCCGCGCCGGCGACATCTTCCAGGTCGTGTTGAGCCAGCGGCTCGAAGTGCCTCTGCCGACGCACCCGTTCGAGATTTACCGCACGCTGCGCGTGGTCAATCCGAGTCCGTTCATGTTTTATGTGCGGACTCCAAGCGTCACGCTGGTCGGCAGTTCGCCGGAGGTGATGGTCCGCGTGGTCGATGGGCTTGTGACAGTTCGCCCATTGGCCGGCACGCGCCCCCGCGGCGCGACCGACGACGAGGACCGCCGGCTCGCCGAAGAATTGCTAGCCGATCCGAAAGAGCGGGCCGAGCACGTCATGCTGGTCGATCTGGGCCGCAACGACGTGGGCCGCGTGGCGCAGTATCGCTCGGTCGAGCTGACCGACGTGATGACCATCGAACGCTACAGCCACGTGATGCACATTACCTCGAATGTCAACGGCCGATTGGCCCCGGGCCGAACGGCCTTCGACGCCTTGCAAGCCTGTCTGCCGGCCGGCACGGTTTCGGGCGCGCCGAAGGTTCGGGCGATGGAAATTATCGACGAGCTGGAGCCGCACCGCCGCGGGCCTTACGGCGGCGCTGTCGGCTATGTCGATTTCGCCGGAAACATGGACACCTGCATCGCCCTGCGGACGATCGTCATCCACGACGAGACGGCCTACGTGCAGGCCGGCGCCGGCATCGTGGCCGACAGCGTGCCCGAGCGTGAATGGCAAGAAACGCTGAACAAAGCCCGCGGGCTGCTCAAAGCGATCGAACTGGCCGGAGGACGCGGGACGCGGGGCGAGGGGTGAGCGACTGTCTTGATTATCGAGTGGAGAAAACCGGATTCCAACAGAAAGACACAAAGGCGAGGCTTTCCACTTCTTCGACTCGATGGACCAGCCTATGGCCGATAGGTTGATCGTCTGGCCCGGCGTCTCAAACTCGATCTGACAATACGCCCCCGCGGTCGTCCTCGAAGGCTGTTGAATGAATAATAGTTCTGACCCCTTTTCCGTTCTGATTTTGGCTTGTGGAATTGGATATGGCCACATCCATCGGCACCGTCGACACCAGACACACCATCCTCTCCCTCTGTACCACCTGGTGTAGCAGCAGCAACAATTGGAGGCGGTGCGGCAGAAGCTGCCGAAATAACCGTTCAGGGCATGAACAAGGCTCGTTCTGTGTTGAAGATGTTTAAAGGCGATAAGGTCAAGGCTATTAACGAACTTTATAAGCTCCAAAGACTTGCCGGAGCGGATACGCGTACCAGGACGATGCTCGGGTTCGCGATCCAAGCTCTCGAACTCGGCCTCGTTCCCTAACGCTTTGACAGAGTTGAGGGAGCCAGAAATGCGATTTATTGACGTTCCCAGGATACCGCTCATAATGCCTGGTGCTAACGGGTATGATTTCCTTGTGGAGGCAGTCCGGATACTGCGATGGGATGACAACGAAGGACTAGCTGACTTGTTCTTTCCATCGTTTACGGATCGTAGCCCCCCTGGGCTTCTAAGCGACAATGACGTGTCACGAATGGATACGTTCGTACACAAAAACCATGCGGCCATCGAATTGGTCGATAAGAGCATCGCGAGCCCGCAGTGTATCACCCCGCCAATCGTCGGATGTAACGCCCTCGCGCCCGCTATTGCAGCGGCAATTAACACGATGTCAAGGATTGGTGATCTTGAGTTGATTTGCTATATCGAGGCGCGGTCTTTGATTCATCACGGGCGATGGAACGGCGCGATTAAGGCCATTGACCGCCTATTTCGCTTCGGCGATATGCTTATTAACGCGTGGCAGGATTTTGGGCTTCCGGTCTTTGGCACACAGACAAAGCGGAGAGCCTGCCAGGCAATACTGGAGATGTCGCTTTGTACGACTGCCGATCAGGCCATAGTCATGGACTGTCTGCGGCTTGTACACACCAACACCGTTGCTGCTGATACGTTTTTTGAAGCATGGACAAGACCGTTTTGGAGAACCATCGCAAGGTTTCTGGACTCGCTAGGTATTCAGGCGGATGCATTGGCTGCCGTTCAGTATCTGCTGCAGGATACTGCGGTTCGGCATGTGCTTACCTCGCGACGTTCGAAGCTGTCACAGATGGACGGCATCGCTGAGGCACCGCTACTGTATCCCGCCGTCACGGGCGACGATGAGCGGGAGTTGCAAAATGCACTTCCATCTGTTGCCATGCGTTGGATTTCGCAAGAATGTGATGTTCCGTTTGACACGGGTGCGACAGTCCGTATCCTGGACGACGCGCTTGCTGCAATAGATGAGCAACGTGCAAGCGGGACGATTTCCCTCCGAAACTACCTCGATTCTGTCACTAGTAAGCATTTTCCGGCCTGCCGGCTAGTTTCGCTGCTGCGTGCCGCCTCGGCCGGTTCAGGGGTTGAGATCAAACAACTATTATCGGATATTCTGGCCGTGGGTGAGGGCCGCAACGGGAGCTTGCTGCCACGAAACATAATTGGCATCGTCATGGCCACAGATATTATTTCCGCCTGCCACTTTGATCTTTCGCTGGCCTGTCTATCGTGGCAACTTTCAAGGCTGGATTATGAGGTGTGCCGCACGGCCATCGCGATTACTGCCTACTCACGGTCACATGGTTCACCACCCCAGGACCTTGGTGAATTGGAAGCTCGGGGATACCTTGATGGCCTACCACGAGATTCCTTCCGAGGGGAACCGCTCAAGTATGATAGGGAACAGCAGAGACTTTTTGTTAGCGCTGACGTAAGCAGCGCAATTCGTTGCGGTGCAAGCCTCGACCATGAGCCTGAGGAGATTTCCTGGTATCTGCACTGAACGGTGGGGAGGGGACCGAAAAGCTGCCATGTGGGAATGGTGAACGCATACAGGGGTCGCATAGAGGACCGGGTGGCCCCGGGCGGTTGCGCGCCCCGGGGCTCCCACAGACCCGAATGCGTTATGTGGCGCCCAGAGTTATGTGGCGCTGACTACGTTTCTGCAAGCCCACACACCACCCTTCCCCTGTTGGACGATAACGTCTGTATTTATGCGCACATTGAAGGGCAGCCCTTGGACTGGTAGGAATGATTTGTGTGAGTTTCACAACTACCAGAACGAAGGGACTGCCCATGTCGGAAGCGTCGTAATTTGCATGGAGATTAATCGTTATGAAATTGCGATTGAAGTATGGCAGCTCTAACAGTAAAATTGTTGATGGTGGTTATGCAAATTCTTTTTAAAAACCGGTTCGCGATCATCGAATCGCTTTAAAACTGCCCCCCGCCGAAAGGGCATGGCTCATCAAGCTTTGGGAGGGAGTGAAATGTTCATCATGCCAGTAATTGTGCGAGGTCTATTGGTAGCGGCGTTGGTGTTTCCTGCGGCCGTTGCACTAGCGACAGTGACCATTGACATGATGCCCGTGGGCAATCCGGGCAACGCGGGCGAACAGCATTACTCCACTGGCAAATACTACGGCGCTGTGCCCTACAGCTACCAGATCGGGACGTACGAAGTCACGGCCGGGCAGTATACCGAGTTCCTGAACGCCAAGGCGGCCACGGATACCTATGGACTATATCGTAGTTGGCTCATGTGGAGCAACTACGATTCCAAGACATGCCAGATCCTGCGCAGCGGTACGTCGGGCAGCTATACGTATAGCGTGGCGGCGGACTACGCCAACCGGCCGGTGATCGGCGTAACTTGGTTCAGTTGCCTCCGTTTTGTCAATTGGCTGCAAAACGGTCAAGGCGACGGCGATACCGAGACCGGTACATACACGCTTATAGGCGACGGCTCGAACCTTTACTGGACGGTCTCCGTTCCCGATGCTGCAACCCGCGCGAATTGGGCAGCGACCGATCCGCACTGGGTGTTGCCGACGGAGGACGAGTGGTACAAAGCGGCATACTACGATCCGAACAAGCCCGGTGGCGCCGGCTACTATGACTATCCCACGAAGAGCGACACGCCGCCAACAAACTCCTTGCTATCACCAGACCCGGGGAACCACGCGAACTTCTTCGATCGGAACGACGGGTATACAATCGGCTATCCATATTATCGAACGGAAGTTGGCGCGTTCACCAATTCGGCCAGCGCGTACGGAACGTTCGATCAGGGTGGGAACGTAGCGGAGTGGAATGAAACCGCGACCGATAGATTCGAAACCGGATCGTATCGCGGCATACGTGGCGGATCCTATGGCAGTGTCGTGGAAAGCTTGAAGTCGACCGAGGGTGGCGGTTACTATCCAACAGTAGGGGGCGCCGAGCTTGGATTTCGCGTGGCGTACGTTCCTGAGCCTGGCAGCCTTGTCATGTTGGGCGGAATGGCTGTAACGGTGTTGCTATATCGGTGGAGGAAGCACGTACAACGTCTACCTGTCCTCCGAAAACCACGCCGGCCGCGGTCGGAAAAGGGTCGGAAAAGGGGTCAGAACTATTTTCCTCTTGCAGAAGAGGTCAAGGTCGATTAAGCATGCCGCCATGCCTCGCCCATTACGACCGATTGACGATGGATTGGTGTACCATGTCATCAGCCGTGGCAACAATAGGCAGCCGGTGTTTTACGACCCAACTGGCAGCCATCCGTTGCAGCAGCGAAACCGGATTGCCGTACGGCGCGTGTGGGCGGGTTAACCGTTTGGCCCGGCGTCTCAAACTCGATCTGACAATACGTCCCCGCGGTCGTCCTCAAAGGCTGTTGGGAATGAATAATAGTTCGGCCCGCTTTTCCGTTCGCTTTATCGATAAAGAAGCAACACTTCATGAAATCGAGACGAATTCGACTGTTGTCGGCGGCATTGGTTGTATGTGTCTGGTCGCAGTCGGCCATGGCCGAGCGGACCACCTTGTCATTGGACGGAGATTGGTCCATCGGCGAGAGTGTTGGCCCGGATGAGATTCCGGCGAGCTTCGATCATACAGTCGCCGTGCCGGGGCTGGTCAATCAGGCGAAACCGGCTTTTCCCGACGCGGATCACTATGAGACCCACGAGTTCGTCTACACGATGAAAAAAAGCGGCGTCTTGCCGGAATCGGACAAATGCGAGGGCTTGGGGCGAACGCGGCAGACTCGCGGCTTCTTCTGGTACGAGCGGTCGTTCGCGGCCCCGGCCAAAAAACAGTCGGCAATTCTCGTGGTCAACAAGGCCCAGTTCGGCACGGCGGTGTGGCTCAACGGACGCAAGGTAGGCGAGCACATGGGCTGCTTCACGGCCGGCCGTTTTAACGTGACCGAAGCGATGAATTGGGACGGCGAAAACCGTTTGATTATTCGCATTGGAGCGCATCCCGGCGTGCTGCCCGATTCGGCTCTGTATGGAACCGACGGCGAGAAGCCTGTTTGGACGCCGGGCATCTACGACAGCGTGTCACTTGTGACCGCTGACAATCCCTTGATAGAGAGCGTTCAGATTGCGCCGAAGATCGACACGTCGGAGATTCTGGTGCAAACGCGGCTGAAAAACCTGGGTCCGGCCTGCACCTGCAACGTGAAATACAACGTAAAGACCTGGAAGGGCGGCAAGGCTGCGGGCAAACCGGTCAGTCAGCGCGTTGAACTGGCGGCCAATGAAGAAAAAACGATTGAGCAGATCGTTCCGGTGCCCGACGCAACCTTGTGGAGTCCCGACAATCCGTTTTTGTACGTGCTCGACATGGACGACGGCGGCGATAGTTGTTCGACGCGATTCGGCATGAGGGAGTTTCGCTGCGACACGAAGACCGGCCGGGCCATGCTCAACGGCAAGGTGATTTACCTGCGCGGGGCAACCATCACGTTGCACCGCTTCTTCGGCGATCCGTTGTGCGGCGGGTTGCCCTGGGACGAAGCGTGGGTCAGAAAGTTGCTGGTGGAAATTCCCAAGAATATGCACTGGAATTCGTTCAGAATTTGCATTGGACCTGCGCCGCAGAAGTGGCTCGACATCGCCGACGAGGCCGGGCTGCTGTTGCAGCATGAATTTCCCATCTGGAGCGACCGCGAACCGTTCCGGCACAAGCTCTGGAAAGAAAACGAGGTTTCCGAGCAACTTAGCGATTTCATGCGCGACAATTGGAACCATCCCAGCATCGTGATTTGGGACGCATCGAACGAGACCCGCTGGGATTTTTTGAGAGAGACGCTGATCCCAGTCAGTCGCAAGTTGGACCTCTCGAACCGCCCTTGGGACAACGGTTACATGCCGCCGCAAGATGCCGACGACCCCTGGGAAGACCATCCGTACTTGTTTCAGAATCACCACTACGGCAAGAGTAAATCGCCGTTCAAAATGACGGAGTTGGAGACGATGGAAGGGCGGCGGAAGAATCTGAAACCCAGCTTCTTCCCTCATGCCGCTATTATCAATGAATACGAGTGGCTGTGGTTGCACCGCGACGGGACGCCCACAATCCTCAGTCGCAAAGTCTACAACAACCTGGTGGGGCCGAATGCTGCGCCCGAGGAGCGACGGGAACTGTATGCGTACCTGTTGGGCGGCCTGACCGAGTTCTGGCGGGCGTATCGAAACTATGCCGGTGTGCTGTATCTGGCATATCTTGACGGCGACGTGCCCACGGCGTTTACCTGCGACAATTGGATTGATCCGGTGCGACTGGAACTCGATCCGCATTTCGTCGATTATATGAGCCAGGCATTCAAGCCGCTGGGCGTGTATGTGAACTTCTGGCAACCGGAGCTAAACGCCGGCCAAGAACGGAGCTATCGCGTGATATTGGTGAACGACACCTATGAGCCGGCCAAAGGGAAGCTCGAATTGGCGTGGGTTTCGAAAGACGGCGGTGGATCGCCGCCCGCCGCCCAGCGCGATTTCGAGCTTTCGGCCCTCGGCCAGATGAGTTGCGACATGACTCTGTCCGCGCCGACCGAGCCGGGCAAGTATATCCTGACAGTGAAGGCCCATTGGGACGGCAAGGAATGGAGCCCGGCGGTCGCAAGGCGCAAGGTTACAATAGTCGATGAGTCCGCAAAGTAACGGCGGATATCAATCCGCTGTCACGTGCGGTTTGCCCATATAACACCGCCCTTGGAAAAAGCGAGGCGATTCAGATTTTGGTCGGTTTCCTCCGCCGATCAATGAACGGAATGAATTCCGCTCGACTTGCCGGCTTGGACCAAAAATCGGGGTGACCGTCAACCTGGAAGGGCAAGGGGACTCTCGATGCCGAAGAAGCGACACAGCCCGGAACAGATCATTGGCAAGCAGCGGGATGCGGATGCCATGCTGACGGCGGAAAAGGCTCGTTTACCTTCGTCTTCGCCAGAGAAAGGGCAGCAGGCATAGCGCGGTGCCGATCAGCAGGGCGAGCGATCCCGGTTCGGGCACGGTTTGAACGCCGGAGCCGTCGGGGCCGCCGAGATTGACGCCGAGTTCGCCCTCGCCGAGATTGAGCACGGCGCCGACCGCATCGCCCAACCCGCCGGCGACCCGCATCCAGGTTTTTCCGTCGCTGGTCTGGAGATTTCCGGCGCCGTCGTAGACCTGGAAGAGAACATTGACGTCTTCAGCGTCGTAAGACAAAGGAGCGTTGGTGAGGTTTGCCAGGGCGGCCGCTTTGGCTGCGTCCGTTGTCTCATCCAAGACGCCCAGAACATTCTGCGCGTCGACAACCTGAACGAATTCGGAGCAAACAGCGGCGTTGATCGCAAGGAAGCCGACTTCGGCTTGCGCCGGCGCTGCCGCAACGGCCGCGACGCAAACCACGCAGAGAATGATGCCAAGCCTCTCCATCGACCGTCTCCTCGGGACGCAATAAACGCAAAATCGCGTCAGACGACTCGCTCCGGCAGTCCCGCAGGTTCCACGCCAAAAAGAATCCCGAAAACACCTATAATCCTGAAGCTAGTATACGAAATTATTGCAGGGAACGCACGGGGCCGTCGTTTTTTTTCACTGCGACGCCCCCCGCGCGATGAGCGCAAGCCGCCCCCCGCCGCAATTACCTTGCCGAGGCCGCGGACGCAAGATTACGTCCGCTTCGGCAACAAGCCTATAATCAGCCCGCGTTGAGAGGCATCTCGCGACGCGCGCCCTTTGAATGTTTGCCCAT
>CAYMQL010000078.1:0-8717 GCA_964392255.1 uncultured Planctomycetaceae bacterium
AGAGTGGCGGTCTTCCGGTAGCCCGCTCCCGCTTTCCTGCCCATCCAAAAGCTCGCAAGGAACATCACGACGAAGTAGATCAACAGCGGCACGGCGACGATCACGACCGACGACGGCTGATTGACAATCTTGTCGCCTTGCAGGCTGAACATCACGACGATCGTGAACAGCAACGCGACCAGCGTGATTGGACTGATTCTCGGGATGAAAACTCTTTCGTACCAGTCGGTTCCTTTCGATTTCACGAGCATCAATCGCGTAAGCATTCCGGCGATGAAGGGGATGCCCAGGTAGATGAAGACGCTCCGAGCGATGTTGCCCATCGTGACCTTCGACAGGTCGATCTCGCCGAGTTGGATGCCCAACATCGGCGGCAGCACTTTGATGAACAGCCAAGCAAAGATACTGTAGAAAAGCACTTGGAAGATGCTATTGAAGGCCACCAGTCCGGCGCAGTATTCCGTGTCGCCCTTGGCCAGATCGTTCCACACGATCACCATCGCAATACAGCGGGCCAGGCCGATCATTATGAGGCCGACCATGAACTCGGGATAGCCGCGCAAGAATAAAATTGCGAGCGCGAACATCAGGATCGGCCCGACGATCCAATTCTGCACCAAGGAAAGCCCCAAAACTTTCCAATCGCGGAATACGTCGCCCAATTATTCATACTTGACCTTGGCCAGCGGCGTATACATCATCAGTATCAACCCGAGTGCGATCGGCTGGCTCGTCGTTTCGTCGATCTTGAAGCCGTCGATTAGCGCCGCCACGGCCGGCGCGAAGCGGCCCAGACCGACCCCAAACGCCATTGCCAAGAAAATCCAGAGCGTAAGATAGCGATCCAGAAATGACAGTCGCCCGCTTATTCTCGCCGCCTTGGTCATCGAGAACTCCTATTGTCGCATGGTATCGAGTGAATTCGGCAACGTCTCGACAAACGCCTTGATCTCGTCCCGCACCCGCCGATACACGGCAAGACGTTCGTTCTCCGTTTTCGCATTGGCCGCCAAGCGCGGGGGATCGTCGAAGCCGACGTGAACGACCTTGGCTACGCCGGGAAACACCGGGCATGACTGTCGGGCGTTGTCGCAGACAGTCACAACGCAATCAAACTCAATGTCTCGAAGCTCGTCATTGTTCTTCGACCGCTGGCCAGAAATGTCCACGCCCGCCTCAGCCATCACTCGCACCGCGTCTGGGTTCAGACTGTGGGCCTCGATGCCAGCCGAATGCGCTTCGATCGCGTTGGCTTTGAGATGGCGCGCCCAACCTTCGGCCATCTGGCTTCGGCACGAATTGCCCGTGCATAGGAACAGGATTTTCAGCATCGGTTCTGCCTCCGGCACAACTCGTCGCGGTCCATTCGGAGAATGCGTTTCAACTGCTTGGCGTCCTCTCGCGTCCGGGCGTCGTCGGCGAGCAAGCGCGCCGCCAGCGAGATCATCTGCTTGGCCTCGACCGTGGCGTTGTTCTCGGCAAGCCGGTAGAACATCCACCGCCCCTCCTTGCGGCTGTCCACGAGTCGGGCCTGCTTGAGAATCGACATGTGTTTGGACACCGTGGAGGGTGCCAGCTCGATCAATTCGACGATCTGGCACACGCAAAGCTCGCCCGGACGGAGCGCCATGACGATTCGCACGCGGTTTTCGTCCGCCAGGGCCTTGGTCACTGCAATCAGGTCGCGCACTTGGCTGCCTCCTGTCATATCTACATTTCGCCATACGTCGAAATAATATACCGATTGCCTCGGCCAGTCAAGGGCGCGTCGGGGGAATGGCGTCGTCATCTGACGGAGAGCAGGAACGCAAGGGAAGCCAGAATCCCCACGGCAGCCAGGATAGCCCCTCGCCGACTGAGGCCCTTACTGCCCTTGAGCATCACCAGCCCCGTCACCGAAACAACGACCAGCCCCACGGCAAACAAGTCCGAGAACACCAGCCATGCGTGTCTGGGGCTGATGTGCAGGCAGTTGATCTGATAGAACAGAGGGCGTCTTCGGACGGTTTCGTAGACGCCCTTGCCGGTCTTCAGATCGACGAAAACGGAACCTTCGTCGAGGTAAATCTTGACCTTCTCGGGCGTGGGAAAGTCATGGCTGCGATAGCGGTCTTGCTCGCCCAGCGGTTCCAGAACCCCCATCACCCACTCTCGTGTTACAACGGCAATGTCTTTCGGCACGGGCGTTTGCACGTCTTGCCGCTTAATGACGAAGTTGGAGTTCCAGTCGCCCACATGATTCAAGGCAAGCCCCGAGATCGCGTAAAGGATCGTGGTTCCGGCCAACAGGTAGCCGAGATCGCGGTGGACGGCTCTATTTATTCGGCGCAGTCGCATGTTGGTCCGTCAGCTTCGAGGCGAGTTCAATGGAAATATCGACGACCCAACGGTTGATGTTTTCGTCGGGCAGAATGGCATCGTGGCGATAGACGATACACTGTTCCGCATCCACCTCCTTGATGGCCCCACCAATAATCTTGCCTTGAAACATCTCGTCCATTCCCACCAATACAGGCACGACGATCGCGCGTTGCTTCTCTTGCAGTACCTCCCGGATAGCTTTCACCGTTGGTTCGCTCTTATACTGGACCACGTGGCCGCACCATGAGTGGCGAACGCAATCCACGCTTGTCTCGCGTCTAATCTCATTGCCTACCTTCTGAAGAAGACGTTTCCATTCATCATCATATTGCTTGTCTCCATAGGCCACGAGAACAACGCCTTCGGCGGCGGGTTCCTTGCTCATTTGCCGGACTCGCCGCACCACGTTCTTGCCCAACACGGCGGGAAAATCCAGCAACGGCGCGATGCACACCTTCGCTTTCGGCTTGTACATTTCGATCCCTTCCAGCGGTAATCTGTTTGTGGCCAGATGATCTCGTTTCTGGCCGATGATCGTGGGGATGTCGTCAAAAGAATGCGAACTGACCGTCAGGAGCAGCGGCACCAAGATAACGTCCGTCAGTCCTTCTTGGTCGAACGCCTTGAGTTGCGTGGCGATCGACGGTTCCGTGTATTCCATGAATGCCGAACGAATCTGACCGACACGGCCGCTCTTGAGGATTTCGTCCCGCACGGACTGCTCGATGTCCAACATCATCTTGCGCCAGCCTTCCGAATGCGATCCGTGGCTGACCAGAAGTACGCCGACCTTCGATCCATTGCTGGAAGTTGGCTGGCTGGCCTCCGATTGCTTGGCGGGGCATGATTCAGCCGCAGTCTTCGATGAAAAGGGGCATCGCGGGGAATGGTCGGCTGTCTTCGCCGTCGGATTGTCCTCCTTGGGGGCGGCTGATTCTGAGGATGGCGCTGTGGCCGAATTGGCTTGGCCGCATCCGGCAATAGCGCATAGCAGCACGCAGGCAGCCAGACGGCAGCCGCCGCCCGTGGTGAAAGTAAGTCGATAGAGTTGTCTCATAGCGGTCTCCTGAATCGTGTGTTTGGATAGCTGTGGCGCAGGGCTTCAGCGCATGGATTCGTTGTTTTTCACTGACTTGACCTGGAACTCGAAATGGTTGCCAACACCGTCGCGCACTTCGACTTCGATCCGGCTGTCACGATTGTACTGCGGCGCGACGGTCGGCCGTGGCTTATCGTGGGTGCCAGCCACCTCCGCGTGAGACCTACGAGCCGCGATGGCCTCGATCTCGCGTGGCACGGTTTCGATCTTCACGAGGTATTTTCCGCAGTAGGGGCCGTCAGCCTGCTCGACGACAAAGTTACCGTTGCTGACCAAGCCGCTGACTTTTGGACCTTCGGTGGGAGGCAAGGGGATGAAAGTGATTAACGCCTTTTCGATGGGTGCTCCGTCGATCATCACCGATCCTTCAACGCGATGCCGTTTCGCTATTGCTGGGTTGCCACACCCCAGCAGGGCGCAGCCAAGCACTCCGAGCAACATGACGTGACAACTCCGGCAGACGACGACAGCGGTAGCGGGTTTCCTCATTTCAGTATGCCCCCAGCGGTTTTCCGTCTTCTCGGTTCGCCAGGTTGTCCAGAAGCGTTGCGTCAATTGTGCTCACAATGAAATCCACATGCCCGTCACAAAAAACAAAATTGACGCCGCCGGGGTGGTCGGAGCGAAAAGTCTCCCACGTGCGGAAATCGAGGCCGCTTGGTCCCGCGTCCGTGGCGTCGAAGACTCCGGCCGTTGACCCGGCCGAATAATATGGGTATCCAATCCCCCATTGCGTGAAGCCCCCAATAATGTCCAAGCCGTAGGATAGTTCCCCGATCAAAAACGTGCAGGTTGTCCCGTCCCGACTGCCGATCATGGAAATGCTCGTCACGGTTTCGCGGTCGGTTTTAACCGCGAGGTAGTTTGTGAATGCTCCGTTGTTTTTCTCGTAACGGGAATAGCCCGATCCCGTCGATAAGGCGTAGCTGCTTGCCTTGCCCGGCGAGTTACGCCCGGCGACAACCATCGACGGGCATACGTAAACGGACATATCCATTTCGATCAGTTGGAGGTTTGGAGGGCTGGTTGCGTCCACGTTCTTGTCCCACCGATCAAAAACCGCTTGCTGTTCCAGGTAGGGCAGAATGGAGACGAACGCCGTCCCCTTCATGTCTGGCCCGGTGCCATACTTCGTCGGCGGCAGGTTTCCGTTCGCCAGGTCGTACTGAAGAACGGCGAGGCCCATCTGCTTGAGGTTGTTCATGCACTGCAATTTTCGCGCAGCCTCGCGCGCCGCCTGGACCGCCGGAAGCAACAGCCCTATCAGAATTCCGATGATCGAAATTACCACAAGTAACTCGATCAGAGTAAAACCCTTTCGGAAGTCTGCAACAGCATCGAGATTGGTTTTCATGGCGCGAACTTTCAGGTACGGGTGAAATGCAGGCTAGGCAGGGGCGGTGAGCGGTCGAAGCCCCGTTCAACCGCCCCCAAGTGCTTGGCCGCAGACGAATCCTGGTTTATCGCGCTCTGCGCCGTCGTAGCAGCACAGCGCCGACCGTAGACAGGGCAGCCGTCACGAGCAACCCAACCGTTCCTGGTTCCGGCACGGTCGTGAGGGAAAACGGGCTGCCTCCCCCAACCGCCGCTGCGCCGATCATGCTGTCCACACGAAGCGTGTCGATCATCGCGTGGACCTTCTGTCCCCAATCCACGCGGAAGTCGCCGGTGTAGCTGGGCAGCCAGAACTCGTAGATCAGTTCTTGATAGTCAACGGCTCCGAAGCTCGCGGGTACGTCTAGTTGGTAGCTGACCTCGGCGATCTGCAATGCACTGCCATTGTCGCCGCCGATAATCGCGCCGCCCAGCAGATCAACCAGTTTCAACGAGTCCAGATACACTCCCGTGCCATGTCCCGGAAACGATTCTTCATCCGAGTTCACCGAAGTACCGACCTGCACGATCACGTGGGTGCCGAACTCGGAGCCAAAACTGCCGGTCCCACTGGAGCCGCCGTGGTTGTAGATGTCGGCTGTGGCCCCATAATCGGCCGAAAAGGAATAAAAATTATGCGAGCCACTCACGAATCCCGGTGACTTGGCACTGAACGACGGGGTATCCAGCCCAGCGGGGTTCGTGCCATAACCGTGATCTGGCGAGTTGCCGGATGCGGTTGCCAAGTAGTCCCATTCCTGGTACGTCGAGTTGGGATCGCCACCATTCCAGCCGGCTGGATTAAGGAACTGATTTTCGACTCCAAGCGTGGTGACATACCCGGCCGATGCAGTCGTTCCGACCAGCCCGGCGATTACGAGAGATGCCAGGAAGCACCCCATCAGATTACTCATCGCTCTCATTTTCATGTACCTCATGGTTTGCGTGGGCCAAGCCCACAAATGTCGTAATGCAAACAAAGCTGCTGGCTGGCTATTAGGGGAAGAGCAAACCGCGAGGCTGGCTAATAAAACTCAATTTCGGTCTGCCTGTTCTGCCCGCTCTCAGAACAACTGGTTCCTCCTTCAATACGGGAAAATGCAAATTGTTGTATGTGGTGGTAGGGCGATGGAGAGCCTTCGCCGCTCTCATCGCTGTTCTTTTCCTATTTCTGAAGGATTAACTTTTTGTTTCGCGTCACCATCAGGCGGTAGACTTCATCGCCGTGGATGATCCTTAATTCCCGCTTTCCCTGTAGCAACTCATCGGATTGAACCACGCGAACACCGGCCATTTCCTTGCACGTCTGGCGAAGCCATTTCTCTTCGTCGTGGAACTTTCCGATGCGCGCCGACGTGTCCGGTAAGTCTGACGACATCGAATCAGACCGTCGCTCGGATTTCTCGGGCGCATCCTCTGACTGCTCGTTCATGGAATTGCAGTCGCACATAGACGATACGTTCCTGGGATTGCAGGCCAGACAGAAGTTGTACGTGTTCATAAATGTTGTAGCAGTCCAACATTTTGTCTTTTCGTCTCCAGCCTGTCAATAGCCAGTGGAAACTTTTTCGCGGCCACCGCTCCACGAACACTGTAGACATGCCGTAACATATTGCGCTGCAATAGGATATGCCACATTCCCCATTGTCACACGAGCGGCTATTTTGCGGGACCGCCCCCTCTTTGGGCACGCGCCCGGTGGTGGCCGAGAGTCCCGTTTGGCTTGCAGTCGCAGCCTTGAATGGCTACGATAGTTGTACTTGCATTACACTGTTGTGAAGCCACAACTCCTGGCTAGCGAGGAGACCATCCCATGACCGACCTGCGCGCCGTAAGCACAAGCACGGAAGATTACCTGGAAGCCATCTTTCGACTGATCGCCGAGAAGGGCGCGGCACGGGTTCGGGACATCGCCGACGCCCTGTCCGTACACAAGTCCACGGTGAGTTGGACCCTAAAGGGCCTGGCGGAAAAGGGGCTGGTCAATTACAGCCGCTACGAAATCACTACCCTGACGACGTTGGGAGAGAAGATCGCCAAAGACGTTCACCGGCGGCATGAAGTCATTGGTCGCTTCCTCACGGAAATCCTTGGCGTCGGCAACGAAGCGGCAGAGACAAATGCGTGCCGGATGGAGCATGTCGTGGACCCAGAGGTCATGGAGCGGTTCTCCTTGTTGGTAGATTACGTTAAGCACAGTCCCGCTGGGGGCGGCGATTGGATTCGAGGATTCCAGCAATATGCCGCCACGAAAGTGCAAATCCCGAGCAAGCGCCAGCGACGGCGACTGCAATCCGGCGTCGATGAGCATGGCCTGGAGGCGGCAGGAGGCATGAAAGACACGTCCACCCTAGACAAGCTGCAACCGGGCCAGAAGGCAAGCGTCGTCAAGGTCGGCGCTGCCGGGGCCGTCGGCCGGCGGATGGCCGATATGGGCATGGTTAGCGGAACGACCGTAGAGGTTGTCAAAGTCGCGCCTCTGGGCGATCCCATCGAAGTCAAGGTCAAGGGCTACAACCTGTCGCTCCGCAAGGACGAGGCTGCCAGGATCACCGTGGAGTTGCCGTAAGTCGTATGAAGTCATGTTGCGAGAGCGAAGAACTGGCGGCAAACAACAAAGATGCTGTGAGTATCACGGCCCCGCGACCGATCGTCGTCGCGCTGGCCGGCAATCCAAACTCCGGCAAGACGACGATCTTCAATGCCCTGACCGGATCGCGGCAGCACGTCGGCAACTACCCCGGCGTCACGGTCGAGCGAAAAGAGGGACGCCTGCGCCATGCGGAACACACAATCAATGTGGTTGACCTGCCCGGCACGTATAGCCTCACCGCGTATTCGGCCGAAGAACTGGTCGCCCGCAGCTTCCTGATCGAAGAGCGGCCCGACGTGGTGGTCGATATTGTCGATGCGTCCAACCTGGAACGCAACCTCTATCTTGCGGTCCAATTCATCGAGTTGGGCGTCCCGCTGATCCTCGCCCTGAACATGAGCGATCTGGCCGAGTCGCGGGGAGTCTCGATCAACGTGGATTTGCTCTCCGCGTTCTTGGGCATACCCATCATTCCAACAATCGGACACAAGGGACAAGGGATCGACGAACTCAAGGATGCCATTGTCGGGATGGTCGAGGCGGGAGTAATCCGCCGGACGGCCTCGATTGCCTACGCTCCAGGGATCGAGAACGAACTGGCGAGGATCATTTCTCTCTTGGAGCGGGAGTTTTGTTCGGACAACGTTCCCCAGCATTGTCAGCGATGCGGCGTATGTTGCGGCCAGTCGCCATCGCTTGCGGCCACGACGCGGCCCGGCATCCGTTGGCTGGCGGTCAAGCTGCTGGAGAATGACGCGGAAGTGCGGCTGAAGGTGAAGCGGTCGGCGAAGAATCCACAGCCCATTCTCGCGGCGGTGGAATCCGCCTTGCGCGCGGTTGAGAAGAATCTTGGAGACGCGCCAGAAATGGCCATCGCCAAGGGGCGATACGCCTTTATCTCTCGCATCTGCCGAGAATCCGTGAACACAACCGGCGTCCCCCGCCGCCACCTGTCCGACCGGATCGACGGCATCGTCACTCATCGGATACTGGGAATTCCAATCTTCCTCGGACTGATGTTCTTGGTTTTCACGTTGACCTTCGCGTTAGGCCGGCCGCCGATGGCCTGGCTGGAAAGCCTGTTCGGTTGGCTGGGCCAAATGGTCGGGTCATTCTGGCCTGCTGGGTCGGAAAGCGCGATCAGGTCTTTGCTGGTCGATGGCGTCATTGGCGGCGTTGGCGGCGTGTTGGTGTTTCTGCCGAACATTCTGCTGCTGTTTCTGGCGATCTCGCTTCTGGAAGACTCCGGCTACATGGCCCGCGCGGCGTTTATGATCGACCGGCTGATGC
>CAYMQL010000079.1:0-8646 GCA_964392255.1 uncultured Planctomycetaceae bacterium
CAAACTGGAAACGGCATTGGGTGCCACTGGCTATGCCAGTGCTTTGCTTGGCCGTTCGCTGGAAATCGGGCACTGGCATAGCCAGTGGCACCCTAAATCTTAACTGCGACAAAGCACTAGGTGGATTTCCAGTCGGCCCCGTCGTACAATCGAGGCGAAAAGACGGATTCTATGCCGAATGATATGAAGCAGCCGGCGCGCGTGCTTGCCCAACTGGCAATCGTCGTTTCTATCGCGATTTGCGGGACGGTGCCGGCCCAGGCGGGCGGAGGTCCCGAAGGCGTGTTGCTGGTGGTCAATCCGCGGAGCCCGGACTCGCTGACAATCGCTAACCATTTCGCCCGGCTGCGGGCGATTCCGCCCGACAATCTGTTCTATCTGCCCTGGGACCCGAATCTACAGACCGCCGACGTCGAGACGTTTCGGCAGCGAATCCTCAAGCCGGTGATTGCGACGATCGAGAAACGGCGTTTGGCCGACCAGATCGACTCGATTGTTTATTCGAGCGATTTCCCTTGGGGCATCGACGTGAAACGCGACGTCCGGAAGCACGCTCCGCAAGCCCGGCCAACCGAACCGGCGTCCGAAGGACAGCAAGATGCCGGCGGGGGCGCCGCAGCCGACGCACAAGCCAAGATGCAGGCGACGTTGCAGAAGGTGCTTACGCCCGTCGGATCGCTCAACGGGCTGACGTATCTCTGGCGATGGGTGCTGACCCAAGAGAGCGACTACCGCGATTTGAACGCCAATTTTTACATGCCGCCGTTGGCGCCCTGGCAGCGCGACGTGCCGAGCGCCGGATTTCGCGGCAATCGCCGATACAACGCGCACGGCGAAGAGGCCGCGGCGGTCGGGCGCCGCTATTTTCTTTCGACCATGCTTGCCGTAACGGCCGGACGCGGCAATTCGACGGCCGAAGCGATCGATTATCTCAAGCGGAGCGCTGCGGCCGACGGCACGCACCCCAAGGGCACGATCTATCTTACGAAAAACACCGACGTCCGCTCGGAGGCGCGCCACGAATGGTTTCCCGCCGTCGCCGAGGCGCTGAAGAAACTCGGCGTGGCCGCCGAGGTGATCGAGGGCACGGTGCCGTTGGGCAGAAGCGACGTGCAGGGCGTTGTGATGGGCACGCCGACCTTCGATTGGAAGGCCTCGGGCAGCACGATTTTGCCCGGCGCCGTCTGCGAAAACTTCACCAGTCTCGGCGGCGTGATGCGCGTCGGCGGCGGCCAGACTCCGCTTTCTGTGTTTTTGCGCTACGGCGCGGCGGGCTCGAGCGGCACCGTTTATGAACCGTATTCGATCGCCAACAAGTTTCCTTCGCCCTGGATTCAGGTTCACTACGCGCGCGGCTGCACCCTGGCCGAGGCTTTTTATCGCTCGGTGCGGGGGCCGTACCAGTTGCTGATCGTGGGCGACCCGCTCTGCCAACCGTGGGCCGACATTCCGCAGGTCTCGGCGATCGGCGTGGAGCGGAACGCCGTGGTGCGGGGCATCGCGCGGCTGAAACCCGCCGCCCGCGTCGCAAGCGGAAAGCCGATCGATCGTTTTTGGTTGTTTGTCGACGGCCGGCGCGTGGCCGAGTGCCCACCGGGCGGATCGCTCGAATACGACACGACCCGCGCCGCCGACGGCCATCATGAACTGCGGGTCGTGGCGGTCGGGCCAAAACCGATTGAATCGCAGGGGCGGCTTTTGATTCCCGTCCGCTTCGAGAACCACGGCCGCAAAATCGAGGCGTCGACGGCGACGAAGGGGCCGGTCAAGTCGGACGCCGTCGTGATGGTGGACGTGCGGTCGCCCGATTCGGTCGGCGTGGTGGTCGCCCAAGGCAGCCGCATCGTCGGACGAACGGCCGGCCAGCAGGGCCGCATCGAAATTCCCGCAAAAACGCTCGGCACAGGCCCCGTCTTGTTGCGCGTCGTCGGCCTGGGCGACGGCGATGCGAGAACCAACGTAGTGGCCGAACCGATCGAGTTTGTGATACAATAACTCATTGAGATTTCGATCTGTTGCCTTCCGTAGTCTGGAGGATGCAAATGCACGAGCATTTCATGCAGATCGCCCTGGAAGAGGCCGATCTGGCCTTGCGAGAGAACGAGGTGCCCGTCGGCGCCGTAATCGTCCACAACGGCCGGGTGATTGCCCGGGGCCACAACCAGCGGGAGCAGCTTCGCGACCCGACGGCCCACGCCGAGATGATCGCCATCACCCAGGCGGCCCACGCCCTGCAATCATGGCGACTCGATGGCTGCACGCTGTATGTGACGCTGGAACCCTGCGCGATGTGCGCCGGAGCGATCATTCTGGCTCGCGTGCCGACGCTGGTCTACGGCGCGATCGACCCCAAGGCCGGGGCCGTGCAATCGCTGCACCGGCTTTTGAACGATCCGCGGCTGAACCACCGCGCCGAGATCGTGGCCGGAGTGCTGTCCGAGCCGTGCGCGCGAATTCTCAGCCAGTTCTTTCAGGAACAGCGGCGGCTGGGAAAAAAATAACCGTTCACGTGCCTATCCCATTTGCGTCCCCACCCATTTCGCACCACGCGGGGAAAAAGTCCAACATGGTGTATTGTTTATTGCGTCTCAGGTAAGTAATGTCGCATCGAGATAGCCGGGAGCTAACAGCTCCCGGAGTGTGACCGCCAATCCATGCATATTCCGGGGGCTGTTAGCCCCCGGCTATCCCGACATTATTTTCCTGACACTCAATAAACGGTGGCGAGAAATTACGGCAAAGGGTTTTTGGACGCCGGCTCTTGTTTTTCCCGGGCTGCGTCGGTTTTTTTTGCCGGCTTGTCTTCGGGGGCCAGCTCGCGCCAGGGCTTTTTGGCCCGATAGCTTTCCAGCTCCCGCCGGAGTTGATCGTCCTGGTCTTTTTGGGCGATTTCGACGGCTTTGGACGACCATTTGATCGCCGCGTCGAAGTCGCCGGTTAAGGCATGGGCGGCGGCCAAGGTGCTCAGAATGTAGGCCAGCTTGTACTCGGTGATTTCGCAGGCTTGGGCGGCCAATTGAATCGCTCGGCGGCCGTCGCGCAGCTTTTCGTCGGGCGAAGTGGCCAACACCCACGCAAGATTGTTCAGCACATGGTGGTTTCTGGGCTGCGACTTCAGCGACCGCTCGTAATCGGCGATGGCTTCGGCCTGCCGACCGAGGTTCAGATACATGTCGCCGCGGCCGGCCAATGCCCGCCAATCATCGGGCGCGGCCGCCAACAGGGCCGTGAAGGCATCAATCGCTTTCTCCGACTGCTTCTGATGGCCGTAGAGCGTGGCCAATTGCAGCAGCGTGAGCGTATCTTTCGGATCGAGCTTGCGGAGCTTTTCCAGTTCGCCGACCGCTTCGTCGATGCGTTCGCTTTCGGCGAGCAACACGGCGCGGGTTCGGATGGCCAAGGGCAGGTCGGGCCGAACCTTCAGCGCTTGGTCGACGTCGGCCAGGGCCTTGTCGCGCTGGTTCTTCGCCTGGTACACGCTAGCCCGCATTAGCAACACGGCCGCATTGTTCGAGTCGAGCGTCAAGGCCTGGGTGAGATCGTCGACGGCGGCGTCGAGATCGGTCTGCTGCGAATGAATGCGGGCCCGTTGGACCAAGGGCATGATGGAGTTGGGTGCGAGTTTCCGGGCAGCGTCGAGCACGGCCAACGCCTCGTCGTAGCGATTCAGCCGGGCCAGGACGACGGCCTTGGCTTCGAGCAGCGGTCCGTCTTTGGGCGAAAGTTCGATGGCCTTGTTCAAATCGACCAGGGCGGCGTCGAGATTGCCCAAATCGCCCAGCAGCAAGCCCCTCGCTCGAAGGCTGGTCAAATTGTCGGGCATCAAGCGCAGAGCCTCGTCCAGGTCATCCAATTGTTTTTGCGGTTCGGTTTGCAGGCCGGCCCTTAATTGCAGGGCCTTGGCCTGCGCCGCCGGATCGGCCAACCCCAAGGCAATCGCCTTGTCGACCGACTCGCGCGCTGCTTCGGCATTTCCGCCGGGCAGCCCGTTGAGCTGCGCAATCAACAGAAAGGCCTCGGGTTGTTTCGGATCGAGTTCGACGACCCGCTTCAAATCGGCCAGCGCAAATTGGCGATGGTGGTGGAACACGTCGGGCGACTGGGCACCGGCGCGAAGCTGGGCGAGAAGCAGTTTCACGGTTTCGCGGGCCCGTTGCATCAGCGTCGAGGCAACCAACTTTTTGGCGAACGCGGCGTTGTCGGCGTCGAGCCCCTTTTGCAGCGCGCTTTCGCCTAGCCGGATGACCTCGCCCAGATCGGTGATCGTGTCGGCGCTTAGCTTGGCGTCGATGGCTTTGTCGAGGTCTTCCTGCCCCGGGTCGACCGCCGCGGCCGGGCCGGCGGCCAGCAACAGCGCAGCCGCCGCCAACCACAATCGAAACAGTATGAACATGGGAGGATACTTTCTCATAGTGCGGCAGCAAGCGGCGGAGAGCGACATTTCTCTCCGGCTATTTCTCGCTGTGCATGGTTTTTTGCAGGGCCGCGTCTTTTTCGCCGACCTTCTCGGTCTGCTTTTGTCGGAAGGCGGCGAGTTTAGTTCGAAGCCGGTCGTCGGCAATCGCGAGAATTTGGATCGCCAGCAGGCCGGCATTGCGCGGGCCGCCGCCGCCGACGCCCACCGTGGCTACCGGCACGTCGCCGGGCATCTGCACCATCGACAGCAGCGAGTCCAGTCCGCCCGACAGTTCGGTCGGCACCGGCAGTCCGATCACCGGCAGCGTGGTATGCGAGGCGACCACTCCGGCCAGATGAGCGGCGCCGCCCGCCGCCGCGATAATCACCTTCACTCCGCGTGCGGCCGCCATTGTGGCGTACTGCCGCACGATCTCGGGGGTGCGATGCGCGCTCATGACGTGGACTTCATAGGACACCCCAAACTCGTCCAAGGCCGCGGCCGCGGCCTTCACCTTCGGCCAGTCGCTGTCGCTGCCGATGGCGATGCCTACCAAAGGCGGTGTGGTTTCGGGCATAAAAGGCTCCGATTTTGAGTCATGGGTTCTGTCTGTAGGGTTGGTTTGCCGCCCCTCGGCCGCCAAACGAGCAATGCCGCGAAAACCGGAAAGCCCAAAGCTCCCGAAATATGCGGAACCGCTCAACAGACGACGGATAGCGGCTGCGCCACGCGGTCATTGTAGTCGGCGGGTTGAATTCGGCCAATAGCCCGGAAAAGCCGGGTCGCAGTCCCGGATTATGGCAGTTTGACGAAAATAAAGCGTAGGGTTCGTGCTTGCACGCACCATCAGCTCGGAGATGCACTTGGCGACCGTCTGCCCTGCAAGGGTGCGTGCAAGCACGCACCCTACGGATTTTGCCCATCTTGGCCATTAGAAATTAATGCGACGGAAGAGCCGGTGGAAGTCGAATTGTCGCGGCGAACGGTTTTTTTGACGGCGATGCCGCCGGTTTTGGACGGCTGGAGTCGCCGCCTGCAATCCGTTAAAATGGGCGACGGTTTATGATTTCCGACGTGACCGCGCCGTGTCGATTGCTCCACATGCCGACGTTTCGCACGTTTCGCAATACCGATCCTCCCGCGTTGGCTTCGTTGTGGCGGAGCCGCGCCGCGCCATCCTGGCTGGTGCAGCCGATATCGCCCGATCTGCTGGAACAACTGATCTTTGCGAAGCTCTATTTCGACTACGGCGGCCTTTTTCTCGCTGAGAACGACGGCCGATTGGCCGGTTTTGCCCATGCCGGCTTCGGTCCGAACGCCGAACAACGCTGGATTTGCAGCGATTGCGGCGTGATCTGCGCGGTCTTGGTGCAGCCGGACGCCGCCGACGCCGAGACCGCCGCTGGTCTGATCGAGAGTTGCGAAAAATACCTCCGCGACCGCGGCGCCAAAACGATCTACGGCGGCGGATTCGCCTCGCTCGATCCGTTTTACGTGGGACTTTACGGCGGTGCGGAACTGCCGGGCATTCTCGACGCCGATGCGGCCGCCCGAACGGCTTTTGCCGCCCGCGGGTATCGCGAAGTCGAGCGGTTTACGATCCTCGAGCGCGAACTCGACGGCGTCGAGTTGCCGATCGATCGCCGGCAGATGCAGGTGCGGCGTCAGATGTTGGTCGAGGTCGTTCCCGACGCGCCGACGCGAACCTGGTGGGAGGCCTGCACGGTCGGCGAGTTCGAGCTGACGCGATTCGAAGCGGTGCCGCGCGTCGGCGGTTCGCCGGCGGCGGCCGCCGCATTCCGCAGCATGGAGCCGAGCGGCACGACGACCGTCAGCCGCTCGGTTGGGTTGCTCGATCTCTCGGTCGACGAATCGTATCGCCGCCGCGGCCTGGCGACTTTCTTATTGAGCGAGGCGTTCCGCCACTTTTTGCGCCAGGGCATCACGCACGTAACGGTCCAATCCCAGCAAACCAACGCGGCCGCCCTGGGGTTGTTCGATAAGTTCGGTTTTCAGCCCCGCGAGCAGGGCGGCGTGTGGAAAAAAGACTGATTGCAACGGAATGCAATGGATCGGCGCACGCCCGCCCTTAAACCTACGCGGCCTTCTTCTCGGGTTTCTTGGTCCGCGTATCTTTCCATCGCCGGTGCAGCCACCAGTATTGGCCGGGATCGCGGCGAATCAGCTCTTCCAGCCGCGTGGTGTACCATTGCGTCAGTTCGCGGATCGTGCCGACGGTGTTGCCGACTTCGTGCGGATCAATCGTCACGTAGTTGACCAGCTCGAACTGCATGGGCCGCCCGAGCCGCCGAACCGCTGAGACCGAAACCCGCGCGTTGTTGTCCAACGCAAGCAGAGCGATGGCTTTGTGGGCCGAGGCGGGCCGGCCGAAAAACTCGACCCAACATCCTTTCGCTCCCGCGTACTGATCGGCCAAAAGCGTCATGATTCCGCCGGCCGCCAGCACTTCGACGATCTGATCGTAGCCGCCGTTTTTCGGGATGATGCGTTGGCCCGTTCCGCCGCGGAATCGGTTGAGAAACCGGTCGAGGTACGGATTGTCGAGGGTGCGAGCGACGGTGTACGTTGGGAATCCGAGAATGCCCAGCACATATCCGCCCACCTCGAAATTACCCAAATGGGCCGCCACGACCAGCAGCGGCCGATCGCCGATGAAATGGCGAATCATTTCCCGCTGGCCGCTCAGCTCCACAAAGTCGCGCCAATTCGTCTTGTGAATTTTTCGCGGCGTGTGGGCCACTTCCAAAACCAGCAGAAACAGGTGCTCCCACATCCGCCGCGCCAGCCGAAGCCGTTCGCCCGCCGGCATCTCGGGAAAGGCATGTGCCAAATTGTCGTCGACCACCCCGGCGCGGATTTTAAGCACGTCGCAAAACACCCACGCCAGCCCGCGGGCAAGCCGCCAGCCGGTCTCCAGCCGAATGGCCTGCACAACGCAGATCAGCACGCGAACCACGAAGTAAACCAGATAGTCGGCAATCCGCCGCATGGCGATTTCCTTCTGTTGAACGGCCGAGGCGCTATTGTCGCAAAACGGGCGTTTTGGCGGAAGAGCGATTCCGCCTAATACCCGTAGCGCTCGATGTACGGCCCCCAGCGCCGGGCGATTGTGCGGCGATGTTCGGGCGTAAGCTCGTGGCGGTTGGTTCGATAGTCGGCATGGGCCGCGACATAGGCCCGAACGGCCGGCTCGACCGCGGCGAAATCGCCCAGCGAAAGCCCCCGATAAATCGCCCGCACCGCCGCCGCCGGATCGGCGACCAGGGTTTCATAGCGCAGCTCGTGGAATCGGCCGGGTGCAATCAGTCCGCGCGTGGCCTCGAGCCGCGCGTGCATGCGGCAGAACGTGTCGAGCACCCTTTCTTCAAGGCCGTCGCCGGTCGGTTGCTGATAGCCGTGGGCGGCGTACAGCGATTTCCACAGTCGCACCGTCGATGGAAATACGGCATAGGGATCGCGAACAATGTGTACAAAGCGCGCTTCGGGAAACATCTCGAGCAACAGCGGCACGCGAAACGTGTGCGTGGGCGATTTCAGCACCAGCCGCCCGGGCCGCCGCCAAACCAATTGCTTGAGAAATCCGACGAACGCCCGCTGCCAACGAAGCCGCTCGTGCCCGTCGAGTTGCTCCAAATCGTAGTACTCCTCGCACTGCGGCGCTTCGTTGGAAAAAGCGATCGAAAGATACGGGCTGGGGATTCCCAGGTTGCACAGCGCGAATTCGTCTTCCTGCGGGCGATCCCATCCCATCGATACGTTGTCCGACGGCCGTTTGCGCGGCAGCAGAAAACCGCTCCACGGCCGCAAGAAACGCTCGCTGAGCAAAAAGTGATTAGGCACAAAGCATTCAAACGTGCTTGGGCAGCGGTGGCGCGGATCGAGCGCCAGCAGCTCTTGCAACAGCGTGGTCCCGGTGCGCCAATGCCCCAGAATGAAAACGGGGGCGTCGTCCAATTCGACGCGGTCGATCCGCGATTGCAGCACGAGGCGTTGCAGCCCCTTGAGCCCGGAATTGATCAGCCCGCAGCCGAGGTCGAACGCGCAGCCGGGCATTCGGGCCGGGTCGACGCGAAACCGGTTGCGGCGCAGCAGGCGCATCAGTCCGAAAAAATCGGCGCCCATCCAGATAGCCGCGTCGGTCCAGGAGAGCCGTGGAAAGCTTGTCATAGGTACTTTATTGTGGTTCATCCGGCGGAAGCGTACCTGGGGGTTGAAAAAGTGTGGACATG
>CAYMQL010000080.1:0-8607 GCA_964392255.1 uncultured Planctomycetaceae bacterium
AACCGGGCACTGGCATAGCCAGTGGCACCCAAAATCTTAACTGTGACAAAGCACTTGTCCCCGGCTTGTGAATGGTTATCCAAATCAATGTTGTGAAGCAATATTTACCTCCGTCTGCCGGACGGCCAGCCAGAGCAAAACCAGCAGTATCCCCAAGCTCGCGAAGCAGCAGAGCATCGTCTGATCAAGGCGGGCGGCGAGGTTGAAGCAAGCGACAAACGCCGCGCTCCACAACGCGACGGCGGGGGTTCGCCACGCCCGATCGAAAAATAACTTGACCGTCAACAGAAACACGGCCGGCACGGCAAGCACAAGGTGATGGATCTCGACCATCGGCGAGATCATCAGGACGCCGATCAGATAGGCGCAGAAGGCCCAAATCGTTCGGCCGGCGCCGCCGCGGCGCATGGCCGCGAATTCGACCGTCGCGACGGCCGCCGCCACAGCCGCTCCGCAAGCAATTTTCAGCCACAAGTCCGGCACGCCGGGCAGAAAACACCGCACCGCGCCGTGAAAGCTGAAATGCGTGGCCGTATTTGCCATCGGATAGGCCACCGACGCCAACAGAAATCCATCCAGATAGCTCCGGTAATACGTCGCCAAGCGTTCTCCCGCCGCGACAACCGGCAGCACGCAAAACAGCGCGGCGAAAACCACGGTCCACAGCGCCGCGCGCCACTGCCGGCGAACGATCAGAAACGCCAACAGCGCCGCCGGCAGCACTTTCAGCGCAACGGCCGCCCCCAGCCAGACCCCCGCACGCACGTTGCGCTTTCGGACGTACTCGCAATAGAACAGGACGCAGCAAAAAAGCACGATCGGATTGACCTGCCCTTGCAGCATCGTGCTGAGGATCGGCGGAAAAAAGATCAGAAGAGCCGCCAACGCCGGGACGACGACGCGCCGATCGCAGACGCCGCCGCATTCGCGCTGGGCGATGCGTAAGAGCATCAGGCACGACGCCGCGAGACTCGCCGCGCACAAGCCCAGCCAAAAAACGTTGGCTAGCCAATAGGGAATCCATGTGAAAGGAATCAGCACAAACGCCAAAAAGAGCGGATACAGGTACGGGAACGGCATGTCGATCCGATAGGGGTCTTGGCCGTTCCAAAGCGCCTGGGCCGCGCGGAGATAGCTGGTGAAGTCGTTCCCCTCGGGCAGATACGCCATGCGGAACGAGTGGACCAAAAGCACGCCGGCCAGTCCGGTCAGCAGGCCGATCGCGCACGCCTGCATTCGCCCGCCGTGCATCAAGCTTCCGTCTCCTTTCGGGAGAGATAATCCGTCTTCTCCATTTCAAATCACCTTCTCAAGGGAGACCCGCCGCAGGCGCTGCTTCATGCACTCTCGGCCTTCCACGATTTTTTGGAGGAACGAGGCGCGTGCGGCCGTTTCGGCGGCGGGGCTTCCGCGTCGGACTCCTCCTGCTCTTCGACCTCGTCGTCTTCTTCCTCGTCGGCGTCGAAGTCCTCTTCAGAATCTTCGTATCCGTCGTCGTCCGGCTCTTCCGCCTCGTCGTCCGGCTCTTCGTCGTATTCGTCTTCGTCCGCATCGAACGGGGGCTCATCGTCGATTTCGTCGTCGGCCGCAGGCTGGACCGTCCGCGTCTTGCCGGACGCCATCCGCCGGGCGGCCGGCTTCTTGTCGGCAGGCGGCGGCGCGTCGGCCGATGCAGCCGCGCCCTGCGAGCCGCGCTGCTCCCACTGTTCGAGCGTCAAGAGGATTTCGCGGGCTTGCGAGCCGTTGTAAGCGCCGACGATGCCGTCTTCGGCCATGAAGTCGATCAGTCGGGCGGCGCGGCCGTAGCCGATGCCCAAAGCCCGCTGCAAGAGCGAAACGCTTCCGCGGCCCTCGCGGACCACGATGTCGATGGCCGCCTCGTACAGATCGTCGCGGCTGTTGAGCGGCTTGCCGTCGGCGCCTGGGAGCGTGGTTTTCAGTTGCACAAGCTCTTTGACGAACTGGGGCTCGGTGGTGGCCACGGCGCCGATGATGCGCGATATTTCGTCGTCGCTCACGTAGGTGCCCTGGCCGCGCAACAGCGTGCTGGTGCCGGGCCAGAGGAACAGCAAGTCGCCGTTGCCCAGCAGCTTGTCGGCGCCCATCTCGTCGAGCACCACGCGGCTGTCGGTGCGGCTGGCCACTTGGAAAGCGATTCGAGCGGGCAGGTTCGATTTGATCAGGCCCGTGATGACGTCGACCGTCGGTTTCTGCGTGGCCAGCACCAGGTGAATACCGACCGCCCGGCTCTTCTGCGCCAGGCGGATGATGTGCCCTTCAACCTCTTTGGCGGCGGTCATCATCAAGTCGGCCAACTCGTCGGCCACCAGCACGATATAAGGCAGATGCGTCGGTATTTGCTTGCGTTCCTCGTCGTCCTCCGGCTGGATGCGATCGAACAGCTCTTCTTCGCCCAACTGGTTGTAGCCGCTGATGTGGCGCACTCCGGCACGGGCCAGCAGGTGATACCGCTCCTCCATTTTTTCGACCGCCCAACCGAGAATCGCCTCGGCCTTGCGCATGTCGGTCACGACCGGGTGCATCAAATGCGGCAGCGACTTGTACGGGCTGAGCTCGACCATTTTGGGGTCGATCATCAACATGCGGACCTCGTCCGGCCGTCGCGTCATCAGCATCGAGACGATGATCGAGTTCAAGCAGACGCTCTTGCCCGTGCCGGTGCGGCCGGCGATCAACAGGTGCGGCAGCGAACTGAGATCGACGACCAGCGGACGTCCGGCCACGTCCTTGCCGAGGTAGATCGGAATTCGCATTTTCTGCGAGCGGCCGTTGGTCTCTTCCATGACCTCGCGCAGGTGGACGATCTGGCGTTGTTCGTTGGGCACTTCGATGCCGACGGTGTTCTTGCCGGGCAGCGGCGCCACGATGCGCACGCTCGGCACGCGCAGGGCAATGGCCAGATCGTCGGCCAGGCCCGTGATGCGGCTCAAACGCAGGCCGGCCTCCAGTTCCACCTCGAACTGCGCGATGACCGGCCCGGTCTGGATTTCGACCACGCGGATATTGAAGCCGAAATCGGCGAAGGTCTTTTCCAAAATCTTGGCCTTGCGGCGAACCTCTTTCTCTTGCTCGTCGAAGTTAAACTCTTCGCCCTCGACCAGCAGATCGAGCGAAGGCAACTCGTAGTCCGAAGTGGTGCGGCCGAGGTCGGACTCGTCCATTTCTTCGAGGACCTTTTCACGCGGCTTCGATTTCGGGCGGCTGATGCCCACCCGCGACCCAAAAGCCTTTCCGGCGCCGGCGCCGGCTTCGTCTTTGTCCTCGGGGGTTTCGCCGACTGGTTCCTGCTTCGGCGGACTGGACGCCTCGGCGGCGTTTTGCGTTCGACCGGCCCGGCGCACGGCCAGCTTGCCGCCGGCGGGTTCGACGTCGTCGAGATCGGACCGCGGCCGCCCCAGTTTCTGCGCGTAGGCGGCGCCAACCTGCAACATGCCGCGTCCGAGTCCGCGGGTCGGACTTCCGAGCAGCCAAGCCACAAATCGCACCAGCGCGTAATCCGTGCAAAGCAGGAGCCCGCCGAGAATCATGCTCACGGCGAGGATGTACGTGCCGACGCTGGCAAACTGGGATTGCAGCAGCGCCTTGCCCGCGACGCCGAGATATCCCCCCGCGCCGATCACCGGACCGGGTGTGAGGCTCGGCACAGCCAAGGCGGCAAAGGTCGTCATGCCCGCGAGGGAAATCAGCCAGCCGCCGGCCCGAAGCCAAGGCCGACCGGCTTGCCGCCGCGTCAACAAGGCCGCGTCGAGCACGGCCAGCGACGCCAGCAGATAGTAGGCCCCGAGCCCAAACGCCTCGAACAGCAAGCGGCTTGCGATTGCGCCCCAATATCCGCATACATTGGCCGGGCGATCGTGCCCCGGATAGACAAGCTTGCCCGGCGGATCGGCCGGATCGAAGCTGAACAGCGCAGCCGCCAGAAACACCACTGCCGCCAGAAGCGCCAACGCCAACAGATCGAGTTTCAGATTGCGGTTTTCGAGCATAGTGGGGCTACTCGATTTCAGTATCGACGCGGCCGGAGCCTTCCGAGAAGTGCGGCGCAATTGCGCCTTGCCGCTTGCCTGAGAGAAATTCCGCGAGAATCCGGCGCGTCGCCTACAACCGGCACCAAGCGTGCCGGCGGACTAATCCGTCGCTCCGGTGGGCAGATTTCTCAGCGGACGCCAACGATCCGGGCCGTGCGGACCGAGAATTCCGACAAGTTGCCCCGTCGGATCAATGGCCGCAATCTCGTTCGCCTCTCGCCATGCGCGTTCCGCCCTCTGTGCAATCGTCAGCCCGTTGCGGATGCGAACGGTTTCTTCGGCCGAAAGCTGGACGCGGGGCAGATATTCCACCGCCGTAAGCGGCGGTTGAAGATACGCCGTCCAGTTGTCGGGCGTGAGTCGATCGGGATCGACCGCTTCGTCCACGCGAAAGATTCCGACGGCGGTCCGTTCCAACGCCGACATCACGGCAGCAGTGCCCAACGATTGGGCCAAATCGCGGCCTAACGAGCGAATGTAGGTGCCCCCGCCGCACTCAACCTCCAAGACAAGCCGCGGATATTCGTAGGCTGCGACCTGGATGCGAAAAATCTCCACCGGACGCGGCGACAACTCGACCGGCTGGCCTTTGCGCGCGAGTTTGTACGCCGGACGGCCTTGAATCTTCAGCGCCGAGAACGCGGGCGGACGTTGCTCGATCCGGCCGACGAATCGTCGGGCCGCCGTCTCGATTTCCGCCCGTGCAGGCACGCGGGCGTCGGCCAACTCGACCACCTCGCCTTCGGTGTCTTCGGTTGGGCTTTGCCGGCCCAGCAGGAACGTGCCCACATAGCGCTTCGGCATCCGCTGAACGTATTCGATCAGGCGCGTCGCACCGCCGACGCACACCACCAACACGCCCGTGGCCAGCGGATCGAGCGTTCCGGCGTGGCCCGCCTTGGCCGGCCGCGCCAGGCGTTCGACGATATTGACCGCGCGGCGCGAGGACGCCCCGCCGGGCTTGTTCAGGTTCAACAGGCCGCAAAAAGACATAGCATATTCGCAATTTGCTTTTTTTGATGCCTTGCCGCCGGCTAAACGAACCGCACATTGTCGAGTATTTTTCCCATATGGCGAGAAATGCCGGCCAAGCGTTGCTTTTATCTCGGTTTAGGCTGCGAAGCGACGATCGTCAAGGGCACAAACATCGCTTGCGTTCACCGATCGCGGCAAGCCGGGCAGTCTGCGTAATATGGAACGCCTCTGCCGCCAAGACCAATCCGCCGCCGCCTTCCGGCCGATGTTGAGGCTGGTTCGGCTTGATCCATCGCGTCGCCGGCGGTACGATTCCGCCCGGCATGGGGCAAACTTTCACGTGTGCAACAAGGAGGTTGCAGGCATGAGAACGGATCCTCGGATTGGCGAGGTGCGCGCGTTGGTGTTGCGCGTTTTTCAAGATTACGGCGCGGCCGTTTTCAACGCGATGCAAATCGACGAAACCGTTCTGATCGACGACGGACGCTATACGGCGCGAACGTATAAAGTCGACGATCTGATGGCCATGTGGCTGATCGAGATCGGCATTGTCCAGTTCTACGACGCCGACGGCGCCATGTTATTGACGGTCAATCTCCTGGAAGAACTGGAGCCGCAACGCATGGCTGCTTAGCAACCTGACATGCGACGGCCGGCGCGGCCTGTATTGGCCCGGCCGAAGCGTTCCGTGCCCAGCAACGAAGAATCGTCTTCACAAGCCCCTGCTGTTCGACCGGCTTGGCCAAATAGTCGTCGCAGCCGGCGTCGAGACAGCGCTGGCGGTCTTGGCTCATCGCGTGGGCGGTCAGCGCAACGATGGGGCTGGCGTACTGCGCCTCGCGCAGCCGCCGCGTCGCTTCGTAGCCGTCCATCACAGGCATCTGCATATCCATCAGAATCATGTCGAACGGCTCGCCGGCGTCAAGCGCGGCCAAGGCCGACTCGACGGCCAGTTGGCCGTTTTCGACCGCCGCGACCTCGGCCCCGGCTTTTCTGAGCAGCGCACAAATCAAGCGTTGATTGTCCGCCCCGTCTTCGGCAACGAGGATGCGGCCTTGCAATGCGCGCTGGCCGGCGTTAGGCAAAGGCGCGGACGACAACCAATCGGCTAGCGACTCTTGCGGATTTTCGATCATCAGGACGCCGTCCATCGGGCCCGGATCGACGGTCGCACGGAAGACGCTGCCCTGTCCCGGTTCGGAACGCACCTCCATGTTGCCGCCGAGGGCTTCGGTGAGATACTTGCAGATGCAGAGGCCCAATCCCGTGCCGCCGAATCGCCGCGTGGCCGAACCGTCCACCTGCGTAAACGGCTGGAAAAGCTTCGCCATTTGCTCCTCGGTCATGCCGATGCCCGTGTCGGCCACTTCAAAACACAGACGGGGCGGATCGCAGTCGGCCGCAAGCCGTACGGAAAGGCGGACCTCGCCGTGATCGGTAAATTTGATCGCGTTGCCGACCAAATTGATCAAAACTTGGCGTAATCGCAGCGGATCGGTCTGCACATGCTCGGGCAGCGGCCCGAAAAGCTCGGTCTTCAACTCCAGTTGCTTTGCGACGGCTTGCGGGCGCGTCAACGAGGCCACCTCGGCCGCCAGTTGGATCGGCGAACAGCGCACCGGCTCGATCAGCATCTTTCCGGCTTCGATCTTTGAAAGGTCCAGGATGTCGCCGATCAGATTCAACAGATGCTCGCCGTTGCGTCGGATGACGGCGATATGCTCGCGAGCCGCCGGGCCGACGTTCTCGTCCAACACAAGGTTGGCGTAGCCCAGAATGGCCGTCATGGGCGTGCGTATTTCGTGGCTCATGTTGGCCAGGAATTCGGTTTTAGCGCGGGTGGCGGATTCGGCCAGCCGACTGGCTTCTTCGAGGGCTTTGTTGGCGGCCTCCAATTCGGCGGCGTAGCGTTGCAGGGCCTCTTCCGCCCGCTTGCGGTCGGTGATGTCGCGGAACAGTCCCTGCATCAGCGTTCTGCCTCCGAGGGTCAGGGTTCTGGCGCGGATCGCCACCTCGATGGTTTCCCCCTTGCCGTTGACGACCTGGGTGTCCAGAATGTGGCCCGCCTTGTCGCCCATGTGTTGCCGGAAAGTCGACGAGAACGGTTCGCCGTCGTCGCAGCGAGGATGCAAAATCGACTGGGGCTGCCCGATCAACTCCGACTTCTCCCTGCCGACCAACTCAATCAGGGCCTGGTTGCAGTCGACGATCAAGCCGGTCTTAACGTCGACCAGACAGATGCCGTCCATCGCTTCGAGAAACAGCGTTCGATACCACTCCTCGCTTTTCCGCAACGACTCCTGCTCGGACGTTTGTCGGATGACCAGCGTGAGGGCAGCGTGCTGCTGCCGCCAGAAAAAAACCATGGTCGCCACAGCGCCGACCAGCACCAGACCGACGACCAGCGCCGTCAGGCGAAGCCACTCTTGGATGGGCGCGTAGCCTTGCGAAGTCTCGAGTCTGACCGCCAGCAGCCAGCCGGCCGCAATGATGCCGCCCGTCAAACCGAGAATGATCAACGCCAACAGCAGCGGCGCATATCGTAGTTTCATGCCGAGCGTTCCTTCAATTCCCCCCGCCGGCACGCAATAGTATCCTATGTAACCTTAGCCTACGCCCCAAGGACACCATTCACCCCATCGGTTTGCGAAGCCCCGGAATTCTTGGCATCGCGCGATCTCTCATGGCGAAAAAACCGCATGATTTGGAGCAATTCGGCAGTCTCTCCAACTCAATGGGGGAGTTGACCCGGACTTCGCAAGGTTTTATCCTTCACTACGACGATGCGACCGTTTTGTCGCATTCAAACGGAGCAGACGACGGCGCTCTGCGCACCCTATGCAGTCGGACGCCCGCCGAATACGAATGCTCCATGCGAACCAGCCTGACGGAGCCCCTGCGATGAAAAACCCCCTGTGGACGCTTGCGCTGTTATTGTTGGCTGCGACGGCATGGCAGCCTGTTGTTGCCGACGAAACCGATGCGCTGGTTTTGCACACGCGCAGCCGCGCCGAATCGCCCAATCCGGATGGCTCGTTCAACCCGGTCTTTAATCGCGTCGAATGGAACCCGAAGCAGACGTCGCTGGTCGTCGGCTTCCGCGGCGACTCGGACTGGCGTCAAGCCGCCGCGGAGATGACGCCGCGGCTCGATGCGTTGCTCGACGCGGCCCGGCGCCGAGGCGTATCGATTGTCCATCTCGCCGCCGACGGTTTGAATCTCAAAAACGCCGCGGGCGACGATGTCTGCGATTCGGACATCCAACTTGCCCAGCATCTCGCCCAGCGAAACATCAAGAACGTGATTCTTGCGGGTGACTGCGGCAGCGTTTCAGACATTCGCGGGCGATTGCCTTCGAACATGAATGCGGTGTTCGTGCGCGATCTGACCGGCAGCGTTTACAAGGCTCATGTTCGCGGCGCCGACCTGATTGCGCGCGACCTTGAAAAGTCGCTTTGCCCCTCGATCGTCAGCAGCGACCTGACCGGCGGGCCGGCCTTTCGCTTCCATGAAGACAAACGGCCGCACATCGCCATGATCATTGCCGAAAACGAATACGGCGCCGATCAGGTGTTGCCGGCCT
>CAYMQL010000081.1:0-8604 GCA_964392255.1 uncultured Planctomycetaceae bacterium
CGACGTGCGTTTTGGCGGGCGGAATGTGCGGCGTCTCGGGCATGTTGCCCGACATCGACAGCGACTCGGGGACGCCGCTGCGCGAGAGCGTGGCCTTTGCGGCGGCGGTCGTGCCGATGATGGCGCTGCACTTTTTTCTGCGGCTGGAGTTGTCGCAGGAGTCGATCGTTCTCTGTGCGGCGGCGATGTATTTGGCGATCCGTTTCGGCATGGCTTGGCTGCTGAAACGCTATACGGTGCATCGCGGGATGTTTCATAGTTTGCCGGCGGCGATGGTCTTCGGCGGAGTCGCGTATCTATTGGCTTCGGGCGATGATCCGCGGCTTCGGGCCTACAAGGCCGGGGCGGTCGTGCTGGGATACCTGTCGCATTTGCTGCTGGACGAGATATACAGCATCGAATGGTCTCACGGCCGGCTGAGGTTGAAACATTCGTTCGGCACGGCGCTAAAGCTGTATGGGCACAACGGCTGGACGAATCTGTCGGTGTATGCCAAGCTGGCGGTGGTTTGTGCGGCAATTCTTTTTGAGCCGCAATGGCCGGTGGGTCCGCCGCAGCCGGGCCAGCCCTCGACGGTGCAGCAGGTGCAGCAATCGGCCTCGCGATTGATCGATCGCGTGCTGCAACGATGAGACGGCATAGGGCCGCCGTGCCGGCGGCCGCTAAACGGGCGCGACCGGTGTTGATATCCGAACGGGCGCGACCGGTGTTGATATCTTGCCTTTCTACCAACTGTCGACGACCAACGTCACGGGGCCGTCGTTGACGAGTTCGACTTCCATGTGCCGGCGGAAGCGGCCGGTAGCGACCGGGATGTTTTGCTCGGCCACGGCGTCGACAAAGACTTGATAAAGGCGTTCGGCCAGTTCGGGCGGAGCGGCGGCGGTAAAATCGGGGCGGCGGCCGCGGCGGCAATCGCCCAGCAGCGTGAACTGGCTGACGATCAGCATGGACCCGCCCACGTCGCTTAGGGCGAGGTTCATCTTCTGTTGAGCATCCTCGAAGATGCGCAGGCCGGCGATTTTTTGGGCGAGTTGCCGGGCGGCGGATTCGGCGTCGCCGTCGCTTACGCCGAGGAGGACCAACATACCTGGCCCGATGCGGCCGCAGACCTCGCCGGCCACGCGGACTTCGGCCGATCGGACGCGTTGGATGCAGGCACGCATGAGGGGTCAGGGGTCAGGGGTCAGGGGACGAGCTAAAAAATACTGGATTTGCGGGGTTTTCACAACTGCCCTTGGGTTCGGGCGGCGGCATGGCGTAGAATGCGATAGAGGAGTATTTGGAACTATGCAAACCAATAACAAACCTTTGATTGCCGTGACGCTTGGCGATCCGGCCGGCATCGGGCCGGAGATCATCGTCGGCGCGTGGAGCGAGACCGTCGTTCATGAGTGGTGCCGGCCGGTCGTGGTCGGGCATCCGGAGATCGTGCGCCGGGCGGTCGATCTGTGGCAGACGGGTTTGGAAGTGGTCGAGGTGGATTCGCCGCGGCAGGCGCGGCCGTCGACGGACGTGATCCCGTGCATCCCATGCGGATCGGATGACGCACTGGAGGTGCAGCCGGGCGCGCTCGACGCCCGGGCGGGCCAGGCGGCGTATGACGCCATTACGACGGCCGTTCGGTTGGCGTTGGCCGGCGAAGTGGACGCGATCACGACCGCGCCCTTGCAAAAAGAGGCGTTGCGTCAGGCGGGGCACAAGTATCCCGGCCACACCGAACTCTTGGCGCACATGTGCGGGATTGATGATTATGCGATGATGCTGTATTTGGGGCCAAGCAACGAGGTGCTTTCGCCGGCGGGGCTGGCCGTGGTCCATGTGACGCTGCATACGGCGCTTCGAAATGTGTTTGCGCAGTTGAGCGAGGACGCGATTCTGGCGAAGGCGCGGCTGGCCGATCGATTTATGTCGCGGTTGATGCGGCCCGCCTCGATGAAGGCAAATAAAACAGTTCTGACCCCTTTTTCAAAGCCGCGGATCGGCGTGTGCTCGTTGAATCCGCACGGGGGCGAGGGCGGGCTGTTCGGCAATGAAGAGGCGACGATCATTCGCCCGGCCGTCGAACGCGGACTGGCCGAGGGATTGCAGCTTGAGGGGCCGCTGCCGACCGATACGCTGATGGTCCGCGCCCGCGACGGGCGGTTCGACGCCGTGGTGGCCATGTATCACGACCAGGGCCATATCGCGCTGAAGTTGCTCGGGATGCACCGGGCGGTGAACGTGACGCTGGGGCTGCCGATCATTCGCACGAGCGTCGCACACGGCACGGCCTTCGACATCGCCTGGAAACGCCAGGCCGAGACGGGCAGCATGATCGAGGCGCTGCGGGTGACCAGCCGGCTAGCGGCGGGAAGGATGAAGGATGAAGGATGAAGGATGAAGGATGAAGGATGAAATGATTAAGACTCATTCAGCATTCATTGTTCGGCATTTTTGCCCCCTCCCCCCTGCCCTGCTTGTTCTGGCGATAGAGTTGTCACTTCCTCGCGAGCAACAGCCAACAACAGATCGTGGTATCTCACTGCCAACTCGGACGTGCGATCGCGCAATAAAGCCATTATCATTTGTTGATGTGAAATGATGGTCCTCAAGAGTGCGAAGCCGGCGATTGTACCGACGACAAGGCCGGCGAAGTAACCGATGATAAACCGATTTCCTCCGACTCCCCCTAGGCCTTGGAAAACCCAGCCGATTCGGCAGATACCGTATAAAACAAACAGAGATACGAGCGTTGTTAGCGTAATGAACCACTTCCCATAGCGCCGACACTTCTCCAAACTCCTGCGCATCTTCTCGACATACTCGGAATCTGTCATCGCTTTTCGCATAAGTGGAAGGCCGAGGAATTTCCTTGCGGCGAGCCGCGACCAAATTGTCTTTGTTGTCCGCTGCGACAGCGACTCTGCCGACCATCCCAGATCACGAAGCATGTCGTAGTACTTGAGCATTAAATTAAGGGAGCGCGTGCCTGCAAAGTTCATCTTGACCGTTGAGTGTTGGTGTAGAATGCCAGCCAAAAGCGGGCCAAAAATGAGGCCCATCAAGAATCCATCAAATAGGTCGTTATTTTGATTTCCTACCCATGCTGCCGCACCGGGAATCATGGAACGGATTGCTTCGGCGAGGCAGCCGACGGCCCATATAAAGATAACAAACGACGGTAGGAGCCAAATTCCGTAACGACGGGATATCTCAATTCTCCGACGGAGTGTTTCCACATATTCGTCATCGGTCGAAGAATTTTGTTCGCCTAGAGAACGGAAGAAACGCATCATCAGGGCATCCTTAGTCGCTTTCCCAGCCGTGGTACAGGCCGGAAGCTCAGTGCGCGACCGAGTTGACGCCGGCGCGGCGCATGCGGTTGCGGGCGCGAGTGAGGATCGGGCCGATGCTGTTTTCGGGCATGCCGACGGCTGCGCTGATTTCTTCGTAGCTCTTGCCTTCGAGATGGAACAGGCGGACCACTTGGGCCTCGGTGCCTTGGAGGCCGCCCAACAGACGTTCGACTTCTTCTTGGTCGGCTAAGCGGTCTTCCATCGCCGGGTGCGGGTCGGGAATGCCTTCCGGGGCGTGCGACGGCATCGATTCGCCGAGCCGGGCGGCCGACATGCGTTCGAGCAGTTCGTGGACGACGATCCGCCGGGCGACGACCGTCAAATACGTCGCCAGACTGCTGCGGCCGTGAAAGTTGCGCAGCACGGCGAAGTCGTTGCGGATGATCGTCAGAAAGACCTCGGCGCAGAGGTCGTCGCGATCGGCCGGCACGATGCGGACGCTGCGGGCGCGGGCTGTGTGGTTGACCACATGGACGACCAAGCCCATGAAACGATCGACGAAATCCTCCCACGCTCTCGGTTTTCGGTGGAGGCAGCGTTCCAGCAGGTTGCGGTCGATCTCGGAGAGTGCCACGCCGTCTTACCTCGTGAGCCAACGAAAAGCAGCTCGATGGCCGTAATGGGCCAGCGATACTGATGCTTCTTCGATTTTAGACACAAAAGCCCGCAGAAACAAGTCTGTACCATCGGGTTGGGGGTGCGGTCCGATAGCCGATCAGTTGGCTCAAAGGGCGCAAGTGGTTGCTGACAGGTTGGTTAGGGGCCTGTTGGAATAGCGTGTCCCCGGTTTTGCCAGTGCAGGGTGATCGAAAATCTCACGGCACTGGCAAAGCCAGTGGCACACAAAATCCGCAAAGCCAGTGGCACGCAAAATCCACCAAAAGCACGCAAAATGCGCCAAAAATTGCCGGCGCGTTTTATGCCTTTTATTCGCTGGCGCCGACTTCCCAGTGGGCGCCATCGAGCCAGATCCGCCAGCCTTCGTACTTTGGGTTATTCAGGCGCAAGAGGAGCAGCGGATTGCGTTTGGGGCGGACGGGCGGGTGGATCAGTTTCATGCGGGCTTCGTGCGGGGTGCGGCCGCCTTTTTTGACGTTGCACGAAAGGCACGCGCAGACGACGTTTTCCCAAGTGGTTTCGCCGCCGCGGCTGCGCGGGACCACATGGTCGATGCTCAGCAGGTGGACCGGCAAGTGCCGGCCGCAGTACTGGCAGAGATGTCCGTCGCGGGCCAGCACGTTGCGGCGGTTTAAGTGCAGTTTTTGCTTGGGCAGCCGGTCGTAGCGCAGCAGGCGAATCACGCGGGGCACTTGAATCTCGAAGTTGACCGAGCGGATCCAGTCGTCGTGCGCTTGTTTCGATTCGGCACGCAATTCGCTCATCTCGCGCCAGGTGTCGAAGGAATAGGCGGAGAATTTTCCTGCTTCGAAGTGAACGACCTCGGCCATTTCGCAGCAGAGCAGCCCGAATGCACGGCGTACATTGACGACGTGGACGGCCATGAAGAGGCGGTTGAGCACCAAAACGCTGCACGACAGGGCGACGGAGGGGTTTGCCGGAGCCTCTTGAGGCGCAGAGAGTTGCACGCGGGTCTTAGAGGCCCGGGCGCGGTGCGAATTGGCGGCATAAACCGCTTGCACGGGCGGAACTCCCGGTGGAAATCGGAGTCGAGCGTCATCCGTGATGGGGCAACGCCGTTTGCGCCGCTTTCCTGATGCAATTTTATTGTAACGGATCGGCGGGAGTGATGCTAGAGGAGGGTGTCGGGGGTGTGGGGGAGTGCTAGCATGCGTTGGCAATGCGAGGCACGTCGGGTTTTTTATGAATTCATGGGGCGGGAGGATTTTTTCTTCTGCGACCGATTCAAAAATTTTCAGTGGATACCGTTTTTTTGGCGCGGATTCTGCTGTCGGTGAAAGAGATTGCCGTCGAGGGGCGGAGTTTGAAAAATTTTTTCAGGCTCGGCTTGCCATCGCGTGGTTCGGCGCATTAGGATGATGACTGTCCGTTGGGGAGTTACGATCGTTTGTACGTCGGCGACGCGCCGACACTTTTACCGGGAGCGGGGATATGATTCGGTATTCATGTGACCTGTGCAAGCGGGAGCTTGATCCGCAGGACGATCTCCGTTACGTCGTCAAGATTGAGGTGTATGCCGCGTTTGATCCGGCGGCAGTCGACAGCGAAGAGGACGACCGGGACCACCTGGAAGAGATTCAAGACATTTTGGAGCGGATCGACGACGCGGACAACGACCAGATCGGCGACGACGTGTATCAGCAGTTGCGGTTCGATCTGTGTCCGGAGTGCCGCCGCAAGTTTCTCAAAAATCCCTTGGGCCGCGAAGTGGCCAAGGCCTTTGGCTTTAGCAGCAACTGATGTCGCGACGACGTCGGCTTTCTACGATTCGCTTGCCGCGGAGCGGTCGGCGAGCGCTCTACTGGGCGGCGGTGCCGGCCGTGCTGGCGCTGCTCGGTTGGTGGCGTCCGGACTTGTTCGAACGTGCGCTGCCAAAATCTGCGTCGCAACCGAAATCGGCGACGGCGTCAAACTCCGAATCGATCCGCGGCGTTCGCGTGGTCGATGGCGATACGCTTGAGTTGACCGAGTCGAAAGAGCGCGTGCGGCTGATTGGGGCCAACACGCCCGAGACGGTCAAGCCGAACTGGCCGGTCGAGCCTTGGGGGCCCGAGGCGTCGGCGTTCACCAAACAGTTTTTAGCCGCCGGCTCGCTGCGTTTAGAGTTTGACGGGCCGCGTCGCGACCGGTACGGACGGATGCTGGCGTATGTGTGGGTGGGCGACCGGATGCTGAACGAGGAGCTGATTCGCGCGGGATTGGCCCGGGCGGATTTGCGTTATTCGTATTCTTCGGACGTCAAGGATCGCTTTCGGCGTGCGGAGGCGGAAGCGAAGTCTGCGCGGCGGGGGATTTGGTCGGGCCAATAGGCGTGATTGGGTCAACTTGTGAGGCGTTCGGCGGCGCGGTAGGATTGGGGTTTTGAGAGTCCAGTCTTCCCACACGGGAAAACCGCAGATAAGGCGTTTTGTTTAGCCGGCGAACTTGTTCGCCGGGAAGGTTCGTTGTTTAAAGCAGAATCACGCGGCGAACAAGTTCGCCGGCTAAACGGCGGTGAGAAATGCGGGCTGACCCCTAACTCCTTAATTTTGAGGTTTTACTGAGATGAGCGATGTATTGCGAGTGGCGGTGGTTGGCGGCGACGGCACGGGACCGGAAGTGGCGGCCGAGGGCGTGAAGGTGCTCAAGGCCGTGGCTGCGCTGGAAGGCATCAAGGTCGAACTGAAGGATTTTGACTACGGCGGAGAGCGGTATCTGCGGACCGGCGAGATTCTGCCGCCCGAGGCTTTTGACGAACTGCGGAAGTATCCGGCCATTCTGTTGGGCGCGGTGGGCCATCCCGACGTGCCGCCCGGCGTTTTGGAAAAGGGTCTGCTCTTGGAGCTTCGGTTCCGCTTCGACCAGTACATCAACCTCCGGCCGGTGAAGCTGTTTCCGGGCGTCGAGACGCCGCTGGCCGGCAAAACGCCCAAGGACATCGACTTTGTCGTCGTTCGCGAGAACACCGAGGACATGTACGTCGGCATGGGCGGATTCATGAAGAAGAACACGCCCGACGAAGTGGCGATGCAGACGGCCGTCTATACGCGCAAGGGCTGCGAGCGGTGCATCCGCTGGGCGTTCGACTATACGCGGAAGCGCAATCAGAAGAAGCGGCTGACGCTGGTGGCCAAGACGAACGTGCTGACCTATGGGCACGACCTGTGGTGGCGGACGTTTCAGGACGTGGCCAAGGAGTATCCCGACATCGAGACGGACTACAACCACGTCGACGCCTGCTGCATGTGGATGGTCAAAAATCCAGAGCACTACGACGTGATTGTGACGACGAATATGTTTGGCGACATCATCACCGACCTGGCGGGCATTTTGCAGGGCGGGATGGGCGTGGCGGCCGGCGGCAACATCAATCCCGAGCCCGGCGGTTGCAGCATGTTCGAGCCGATGGGCGGCAGCGCGCCGAAGTACACCGGCACCGGCAAGATCAATCCGATCGCGGCCATTAGCGCGGCGGCGATGCTCCTGGAGCACTCGGGGTACGAGAAGGCGGCCGCGCGCGTGATGAAGGCCATCCAAACCGTCACCGGCACCAAGATGAAGAGCCAAGCCGCCGGCAAGATGGGCTATACCACGTCGCAGGTCGGGGATTTGGTGTGCGAGGCGCTGTGAGGGGTGAGGGGCGAGGGACGAGGGATACGGGACGAGTGATTCAGGTCGCCGCCGGCACTGCTGGACAAGCCAGCAGGGGCACCCGTGCGTATTGACGTTCCGTTTTCTGGTGTATACAAGTGTGGCATGGCACATCAGCGGCCATCGAGGGATATCGATGGTTTCCGGTACGCCGCAAAGAGTCGTCGGCCTACATGCTGCCAGAACAAGCACTGGCAGAGCCAGTGGCACACTTGCGATTGGGCCTGCAATCCACGCTTCGCGATCGCGGTCGGCCATGCAAACCGCCCCCGCAAGAATAAAAAGACTCCCGACCCTTTTATGCTTCCCCTTTTATGCTTCCCCGACCCTTTTATGCTTCCCCCTTTTATGCTTCCCCGACCCTTTTATGCTTCCCCCGACCCTTTTATGCTTCCCCCCACCCGTTTGCCTGCCGTTTGCCGGGGGTTTGCCCGCCCCCGAGAATAAGAATAGCTGTAGCACAGTAGAGCGCGGCTGCAAAGCTGCGATAATGGGATGTGTTATTCCATTTTGCGTGGGCGTTCTAGCAATAATTGCCTCCGTGTGCAAAGGCAGTTTTTCTCTGGAGGTATGGGGAACAGCAGTCGAATTTGTAGCAATTGCTTTAATTCCAAGCGCAGTGGCAGGAGGCGTCGGCGGAACCACAAGGAATGGTGGTCTCGGTGCTGCATACGGCACAGTCATATTTCTGTGCGTGGTAGGCGAGTACTGGTGGTGGGGTCGCTGGAACACATGGCCATTCTTTGCCAATCTGATTGTTTTCGCATCAGCAGTTGGTGCTTTAGTCGGTGGGGCTGGTGCAGTGATCGCTCGTGCTGTTCCTGCTGATACCAAAGAAACAGGATGGCAGCGACTGTCCTTATCAGAATCAGTTGTGGGGGTAATCCTGGCTACAATACTGCTGTTCTACATCTTTTGGATCGTCTAGACCTTAAACAAGTAAACGCCGGAGGCGTTCGCTTGTTTAGGGTCTAGGACATGCGGCGGTTAAGGTAAC
>CAYMQL010000082.1:0-8590 GCA_964392255.1 uncultured Planctomycetaceae bacterium
TGCCAGTGCTTTGTATGACCATCCACAATAACTGGGCACTGGCATAGCCAGTGGCACCCAAAATTTTAACCGTGACAAAGCCGTAGACACATCCCATAACGACGTCGCAATTAAATTTGAATCGGTGGTTTCCGTGAACGCCCCGCAACCTTCCGCCCGCATCGCCGTCTATCCCGGTTCGTTCGATCCGATCACGCTCGGACATCTGAACGTGATGGAGCGGGCGAGCAAGCTTTTCGACCGTCTGATCGTGGGCGTCGGCGTGAACATCGAGAAGCAGACGCTTTTTACGGCCGACGAGCGGCGCCAGTTGATCCACGAGGCGACGCGACACATCGAGAACGTCGAAATCCGCACGTTTTCCGGGCTGGCCGTGTCGTTTGTCAAGCAATGCGGGGCGCAGGTCATGGTTCGCGGCGTGCGGCCCATCACCGACATCGCCGCCGAACTGACGATGATGATGGCCAATCGCCGGCTGGCCCCGGATGTGGAGACGTTGTTTATGATCGCCGACGGCGAGTTGGCCCACGTTTCGAGCGGGCTGATCAAGCAGATCGTCTCGGTGGCCGGCGACGAGGAGCTGGCGAAGTTCGTGCCCCGCAGCGTGGTGCCGGTTCTGCGTTCGCGAATAATCCGGGCGGGTCTTGTTTAGCGGCGAACGCTGTGCTTTGTCACAGTTAAGTTTTTGGGTGCCACTGGCTATGCCAGTGCCCGGTTTCCCGTGAACGGCCAAGCAAAGCACTGGCATAGCCAGTGGCACCCAATCCTAAAATCAAAGGTTGACAAAGGACAAGAAGGATTCTGCAAGCGCTTTCGGGCTGGGAAAGCACCGCCGCTCGAATCGAGTTCGCGTATCTTTCTTTTACGGCACGAGCACAATTTTGCCGGCCAGCGTGCCGGCATGGTGAAGCGTGTTTTCTTCTTGAAGGCGCTGCGCGGCGGCGGCCTTTTCCAACGGGAGAACGCGGTCGATCCGCGGCCGCACTCTTCCTTTGGCCATCCATCGATTGATCTCGGCCGCGCACTTGCGCTGTTCGTCGGCCGGAGCGTTGAACATCGCGAAACCGAGTAGTTTCGCATCTTTGACGTAGAAGGGCCCGGCGGGCAAAATGGGCCGCGATTCGCGGCCCGCCATGACGATGATTCGACCCCCGAACGCCAAATGTTTGACGGCGAGTTCCAGATCGTGCTCGCGACGGGTTTCGAACCAAACGTCGATCGCGCCGAACTTGCTCAACGCGGCGTCGAGATCGGCGCTTTTGTAGTTGACGGCCGCGGTTGCGCCAAGTTGCTGGCAGATTCGGACTTTTTCGAGACTGCCGGCCGTAGTCAATACCCGGGCGCCGATGGTCTTGGCCATTTGGATCACGCACGAGCCGACTCCGCCCGTGCCGCCGTTAACGAAAACGTTTTCGCCCATCTTCAATTGGGCGTTGCGAAACAATCCGAGATGCGCGGTGATGCCGACCATCGCAATGGCGGCGGCGTCCTGGTCTGAAACTTCCTCGGGCGTCGGGTAGAGCCAGCACTCATCGACCGCGGCATATTCGGCGAAGGTCCCCTGCCGGCCGAGCAATCCCTGATTGCTTCCCCAAACGCGGTCGCCTTTGCTAAAGCGTTTGACGTTTGCGCCGACCGACTCGACCACTCCGGCCAGATCGCAGCCAAGCACATATGGCTGCGGCAGTTCCATCGCATACATGCCCGAGCGAATGTAGGTGTCGATCGGGTTCAGTGCCACCGCCTTGACCTTGACGAGGACCTGCTGATCGTCTGGCTTGGGCTTGGGCAACTTCCCGAAGACAATGTTTCTTGTGGACCCCGTTTTCTCGATGTAGGCGGCTTTCATTTTTAACACCCCGCATGGGCAGCCCGTAGAAGGGCGACCATTCCACCCGGAATTGCCGATCTAAGGGGGGGATAAGTTTATCTATTATATCAAAACCATCAAGCCTGAAAATGACATATCCAGGGGGGGAACTTGCAATGACGTGGTTTGCCGCACTTTGGAGGCGGCATACCGGTGTAGGGCGTTGAATTGCACCACACAACGCCCAGTGTCCCTAGATTCACTTGCGCCCTTGCTTTCTGACATTGACCCATCCGACGAGACCTCTATAATCCGCCCGAGATTTTCCGGGTTCCGTCCCTCGCAATAGCTATAGCGAAGGGGCGGTAACCGGCAGTTTTTTCCCAATCGAAAAACTTTCCGAAAAAGGAATCATCAAGCAGGCCGCGAGCGTTCGATCTTGACTTGATGACAAGCGATTCTTTTCTGTTTCTCTTGCAAGGGCACGGAAGCCATGCGAAACAACGCAAAGCGTTGGATACCGGTCTTACTTGCGGCGGTGGTTTTGCCGGGATGCTATAGCGGGGGCAAGTGGACCATGCCCTGGAAGAGCAGCCCGTTTCAAGCGTCGGCGCCAATCGCGTCGCCTCCGGTCGTGAGTACGCCCGTGAAACCTTCGGGAATTGCAGCCAATAGCGTGCCGGCCAGCCTGACGCCGCCAAACGGCGGCGTTGCCGCCTCGGGTGCGGTTGCAAGCATGCCGCCGACCGCCTCGATGGGAACGCCGACGAACTATGCCGGGTCGCCCGCCGCTTATCCGGCAAATCAGTATCCGTATGCCTCGACGACGACTGGAACGGCATCGACCGGAACATCGACTCCGCCCACAGGCTATGCTCCGGCTTCCGTTGCGACTGCCGCCGGCGCCGCCGGCAGCGGTGGTTACGGCGCTCCCACGTCGGGATACGCAAGTCCGGGCAACCCGTATCGTCCGGCCGACGCTGCGCCGGCCCCGTCCTATGCAAGCACGTCGCCAAGCGTTTCTTCGTCTGTGCCGTCATACGGCGCAACAACCGGAAGCACGTCTTCCTACAACGCAACGCCATCGTACAATGCCACGCCGTCGTATGGCGCGAGCCCAACCGCGTCGGGTCCGGCGTCCGGTTACGCAAATGGTTCCTCGAACGGCTATGCTTCGTCGGGAACTGCGGCCGGCGGCAGTTGGAACGCGCCCCGAAGCAATGCCGCGTATTCGAACACGGATGCGACCGCCGCAGCCGGCAGCACGAACGGGCCGGTCCAGGTCTATGCCGAAGGCACAAACCGCTACAGCGCGGGAACTGCTTCCGATCGCTCCGGCAGCAGCGTGGCCGATCGATACGGCAATCCGGTCGCGGTTCCGAATTCGGGATATGCCTCGGGCGCGACGGCCGCGGCAGGGACGAATTATGCTCCGTCGTCGTACGCCCAAGCCGGTTCTACCGCATCGGTTTCGTCGTCGGATGCGGCGTCGGTGGGAGATCGCTATGCGGCCCCGGCGATGGCCAGCCGCTACGCCTCGCCAAGCGTTACGCCGCCGACGGCCGGCAGCGGCGGCTACACGACGCCGTCGGCGGGCGCAACGCGCTATCCGGCCGCCGTGGTTTCGGACAACGCAACTCCCGGAGCCAATTCCGTTCCGTCGAATGCGTACGTTTCGCCGCCGACGGGCAGCACGGGCGAATTGCCCGCCTATCGACCGGGCAGCACCAGCGACTATGTGCCGCAAAGCACCGGCAACGCGACCTCAGGCACGCTTTCATATCCATCGAGCGGCTCTTCTTCGAGCGTCACGCCGGCCAGCTATCTGCCGCCGTCGACCGGCACGGGCGGATAGCAACGGGCCGATTGCCCAACTGCATCCGCGCCTAAGGCCAATGGCAATGGCTTGAGCAATGCGTTGGGGACTGTCCCCTTGGCCGGAAATTTTGCGGGCTGGGGATTACCTGACACAAAATTCCGTACCGTTTCCAATCTGGGGCAGGGGTTGCTGCGTAAGGGCTTTTCGGTGTAGAATGACCAAAGGTCGTTGGGGGTACATTCCCTCGATCCCGGCTGGGAGCGGCAAAGGGGACAGGCACATTTTTGCCCTTGAAAGGGCAAGAAATGAGCCAGTCCCCGGCCCGTGAACGGTTACGAAGGATTTAGCTCCAACCTGTCGATCTTTTGGGTTTTGAAGTCTGAACGACTGTCGAGGTGAATGCCAAAACAGTCGCATCGTAAAAAGCAGAAACAGTTTCGGGGCGTGGCGCAGTCTGGCTAGCGCGTCTGAATGGGGTTCAGAAGGTCGCAAGTTCGAATCTTGTCGCCCCGACATCAAAAGCCCTTACGCGACAACGAGTTGCGTAAGGGCTTTTTTGATTTTTCCACACATTTTCGTCGTTCTCTAGCGGAAGTGAAGAATCGCCGATTGGATTTCGGAAAGATTCTTCGCTCTGCTGAGTTTGAATGACTTGAGTTGCCAGGCCTTCTTGCCGGCTCCCGGTCTGCAATGATTGACATTGCAACTTGTAGGCCGTAGCATACGGGCTGCCGCGTAACGTGCGATCGAACACGGCGCAATGACAGCTTCGATCGCGAACCCGCCCCATACACGATCCGGTCGCCAAGGACCGATTGTCTGTCGTCGTCCCCTATTGCGTCGAGGAGGAATGCTATGCGGTGTTTTCTGATCGCGTTGAGTGCGTGCTGCGCGTTGTGGTCGCCGGCAGCGGCCGACGAAGCTTTGCCCGTGGTGGCGCCGTTGTTTCGGGCCGTCGATCTGAATCTTGGTGAAACGGCGGAGGTAACGCTGTGCGACGGCAGCAAGGCGACGGTCAAACTGGCCGGTCTTGAGGAACAAAGAGACTCGGTCTGCGGCGCGATGCGCGCGGCCAAGGTGCAGGTCGAGGTCAACGGCCAGCCGACGACGCTCGAAGTGTCGGGCTACAACCTGCCGGCAACTTTCGGCGGCGTGCAGATCGATTGCCCGATCACGAAGGGTTGGACCCATCAGGGCTTTAATCCCTGGACGCTCTTGAAGGACGCTCGATTGCGGCTGTGGCCGGCGGGCTCGCCGTGGTATCAGCCGGGTACGTTCGTCTATCCGATCAAACAGAAGTGGTTTGCCAACGCGACCCAAATGGGAAACGAGCCGGTCTACGTCGATCGGGCCGAACGGCCGAATAATCCCAAGATCCGATATCACTGGTGCCTCGATTTCGGCGGGCCGGATGCCGTGTGGGACGTCTTTTCGGCCACCGACGGCGTGGTGGTCACAGCGGGCGACGAGCTTCCGAATCCGCGTAATTATCCCTCGGTCGTCGAGCCTCGCTACGACGTGGTCTATATCAAGGACGGATACGGCAACTATTACCGTTATGCGCATCTCGACTCGATCGATCCTGCGATGCAGCTTGGCGCGCGGGTGAAGATGGGACAAAAAGTCGGCGTGCTGGGCAGACAGGGCAGCAGCGGCGGCTGGGCCCATTTGCATTTCGACATTAGCGGCGTCCAGCCCAACGGCAAGTACGGGAGCATCGACGGATATGCGTTCATCTGGCAGGCCTATCGGGCCGAACACGACTTGAATCTGCAAGCCGTCGCCCGCCCCCATCAGATTGCGTGGATCGGCGAATCGATCACCCTGGACGGCAGCCGTTCGTGGAGTTTGGAAGGCCCCGGGCACATCAAAAGCTACGAGTGGTTGTTCGACGACGGCACGACGGCCGCGGGCCCGCGCGTGAGCCGAAGCTATGCGAAAGCCGGCACATACAGCGAAATGCTGAAAGTGACCGACGCCGACGGCCAAGTGAGCTACGATCCTTGCGTGGTGCAAATCTTCGATCGCAAACCGGTCGGCGGCACACGAGCGCCGACCATCCATGCCGCATACTCACCGACGCTGGACTTGAAGGCGGGCGATGAAGTTACGTTCTTTGTCCGCAGCTTCGGAATCGATGCGAGCGACGGCAAGGAACTCTGGGACTTTGGCGACGGCAGCCCGAAGGTCGAAGTGCAATCGGATGGCTGCAATCCGACGCAAAAGCTGAAGGGCTCGGCCCTCTGGTACGCCAAGGACGGATACGCAAAGACCACGCACCGTTACGCCAAGCCGGGCGACTATTTAGTCACCGTGTCAAGGACCAACAAGCACGGCGAGAAAGCGACGGCGCGCTTGTACGTGCAAGTTCATTGACCGGCAATACGCGGCAAAGGGGACAGTCCCATTTTCGCTGACACGACATCTGGGACAGTCCCCCGGCGGCAGTATTACCGACGTTTAGGCGTGACGTGCAGCCCGTTATTTTCAATGATCTTGCGTGAGGTGATGCATGACTCCACATCGAAAAGCCAGCCGGCGTGATTTTCTGAAATGCGGGACACTCGGGGCGGCCGCGGCGGCCGTGCCTTATATTATTCCCCGGGGCGTGCTGGGTTCGGCCGATGCGCCGGGAGCGAACGAGCAGATCGCGCTGGGCGTCGTGGGCGTGGGGCTACGGGGCCAAGAGCTGATCCGCAACATCAAACGCATACCCGGGAACGTTGGTCGAATCGCGGCGGTCTGCGACGTCGATCCCCGCAAGGTTGCCGAAACGTTGCGTGAGCACAACGCCGACTGGCGGGTCTACGAAGACTACCGAAAGCTGATCGACGAACAAAAAGACCTCGACGGAATCCTCATCTGCACGCCGCATCACCAACACGGCTTGCCCACGATCCTTGCGTGCCAGGCGGGTCTGGACGTTTATGTGGAGAAGCCGACCTCAAACTACGTCGTCGAGGGGCGCATGATGGTCAAGGCGGCTCGGAAATACAATCGGGTGGTGCAAGTGGGCAGCCAGCAACGCACGATGGAGATGAACCGTTTCTCCTGCGAGTTCGTCCGCGACGGGGGCATCGGAAAAGTGCGCTACATCGAGGCGGTGAATTTTGCCGGCCCGAAACCCTATCCGCCGGAAGGTCTGCCTGAAGAGCCGATTCCGCCTGGATACAACTGGGATTTGTTTCAGGGGCCCGCGCCCGTCCGTCCGTACAATCATCTACTTTGCGCGCACTGGTCGGAGAATCTCGAAGATTGTTGGACGAGTTGGCGTGATTATTCGGGCAACGGGACCGACATGATGGCCCATTCGTTGGACATGGTGCAATACGCCATGGGAGCGGACGACTCGGGGCCCGTCGAGTTCCGGCCGGTCGAGGGCGAGGGTATGGGCGCGCGGATTGATTTCCGATACGCCAACGGGGTGGAAGTCCGCATGAAGTTCGCCGAGAACGCAAAGCCGCGGCGCGGACCATTGCTGGGCGCCATATTCATAGGCGAACAGTGCAAGATCGAAATCAACCGCAACAAGTTTGTGACGAATCCCGTGGGATTCATAAAAAATCCGCCGGCGCGAGAACTGGCCCAAAAATGGGAGGGCGCAGGCTGGGTTGCGCAAGGGCATATCGAAAACTGGTTCGACTGCATCAAATCGCGCGCCAAGCCGAACGCGGACATCGAGATCGGACACCGCACCGTCACGATCGGCCATCTGATCAACATTGCTCGCGAGGTGGGCCGAACGTTGCATTGGGATCCGTCGACGGAACAAATCGCCAACGACCCCGAGGCCAGCGCTCTGTTGGATCGTCCGCGTCGCAAAGGGTGGGAATTGCCGGCGGTTTAGCCTTGCATTGCGGAAGGGCGAGGCAACGTCGCCATGCCGCGTTGTTCACCTGACACCCAATAACCGGCGCAAGCCCGGCGTGGCTAAAACGCAACGCGCGGCAATCGGCAGGTTGCCCAATCGCCACGCGCGGCATTTCTGCGGCGGCGTCTTTGACGATCGCATACTGTTGTTTCTCATGGGTTTGCGATTTCGCCTTTCCGGCGTTCGAGCATTCGGCTCGCCGGTTGCATAAGGCCTCTCGCACGCGGGCGTCGCACTTGCGATTTCCGCCGGGCTACGCCGACGGTCGAGGGCTTCATGCAGCGATTGGTTGGAATCATGCTGATTTTGACGGGCCTCAGCTGGTGGGCCTGCGAGATTCCGATCGCGCCTACGCAAGCGCAGCCGCGCACCACTTCGTGGCGGCGCACCAGCGACGGCTGGGAGCGGGCGACGTGGCTTCGGGGCGATGCCTTGCGCCGGCCGCCCGCGTTGCATCCGGCGCTGGTCGGTGCGGCTATCTTGTTGTTCGGCGCGTCGGCGCTGGCCTGGTTTTCTCCCGGTCCGCAGCGAAAACAACCCGCCAAAACGTCCGAACAAACGCCGGCCAAGCAGGCCGCCGGCGCCAACCGCGACATTCTGCGATTTTCCTGACGGGGAACCGCGCTGGTTCGCCTTGTGCCGCGTCGGACGATGCGCGATGAGCAGAGACGCAAACAAACGAGAGCGGCCGTTCAGCTCCAGTTGCCCGAGTCGAATCGGGCTAGCCCATGCTCGTGGCGGTAGATTCCCGGCGTGCATCCCATGCGGCGACGAAAGGCCTCGCAGAAGTAGCCTGCCGATCCGAAGCCGGTTTTTTCGGCGATGACCGCCAAGGGAAGTTTGGTTTGGGTGAGCAAATCCTGGGCTCGGCCCAATTGGACGCGAAGGATTTCTTCTTTGGGGGTTCGACCGAGTACCCGAAGGAATCGGCGCTCCAGGGTGCTGCGCGAGATGTCGAGCGCTTCGGCGATGCGCACGACGGTCATCGTTTCGCCGATGTGCGCGCGGATGTAGTGTACGGCGGCGGAAACCTGAGGATCGGCAGCGCCGACGACGTCGCTCGAAAGGCGTACGACGAGGCCTCGCGGCG
>CAYMQL010000083.1:0-8490 GCA_964392255.1 uncultured Planctomycetaceae bacterium
AGTTTTTCGATCCGTAGGATCGTTTGACAATAGCCCAGCGATTCATCGCTGGGAAGGTGGGGATATCGATACCGTTTTCGTCCCGTAGGGACGATTGAAAATGTTCCGCGAATCACCCATTCGGTCGTCCCTACGGGACTTAAAACACTGCGCATCTTTCCTGCGTTCCCCAGCAGTAAACTGCTGGGCTATTATCACCCGTCCCTACGGGACAAAAATGTGGGTAACGACAAGGGCTAACAGCCCCCGGAGCGAAGCCGCCAATCCACGCATACTCCGGAGGCTGTTGGCCACCGGCTATTACGACATTAATTTCCTTACAGCCCTTGTGTTTCGTTGTCGCACGATCGCTTCCAACCGATCGACCACTTGATCGAGAGTTAGCCCGTCGGTGCAAAATTCCACGGCGTCGGGCGCGGGCTTGAGCGGGCCGACCGATCGGCCGGCGTCCTCCCGATCGCGACGTTCTTGTGCGGCCAAAACCTGCTCCATCGAAACCGGCTCACCTTGAGATTGTAGGTCGCGCCAGCGTCGCCGGGCCCGCTCTTCCGGGCCGGCCGTCAGAAAGATTTTACACTCGGCCGCGGGAAAGGCGACCGTGCCTTGGTCGCGGCCCTCGGCGACGATGTCGTCGTTTCCGGCCAGACGCCGCTGCAAATCGACCAAATGCCGCCGCACCTCGGGGTTGTCGGCGGCGTAGCGGGTCACGGCCGTCACGGCCGAGGTCCGCACCGCGTCGGTCACGTCTTCGCCGTCGAGCAAGACGCGGTCGCCGGCGATTTGAATTTCGATTTTTCGGGCCAGATGGGCCAGATCATCCGGCACGTCCCAATCCAGGCCGCGGTGCATTCCGGCCAGGGCCACGGTCCGATACATCGCGCCGGTATCGAGAAAGCGGAATCCCAGTCGCCGGGCCAACGCCCGCGCCACAGTGCTCTTTCCGGCTCCGGCAGGTCCGTCGATCGTGACGATCATGGCAGGTGGGTCGCAACGAATTCCTCGGGTGCCAATACCGTCACGGGCGAAGCGCGGTAATCCAGCTTATTCCGGGTTACAATCGCATCCATGTGGGAGTCAACCGCCGCGGCACTCTGAACGGCGTCTTCAAAATCAGAAAAACGGAAATCCACTGCGTTCAAGAGTACTTGCTTGCCTACCTGGCAAACATCGACGGCACTCAACAGGTCGCCCAGGAAGGCGAGGGCGTGTTCTCGTCCCTTGGCCTTGCGAAGAATATAGTAGATGTCCGTCGCCATCGAAGGAGTAATGAACAGGTGTGTCCGGTCAAAATCGGATGCTGCCAAGATACGGCGAGCCAAGTCGTAGAACGGCTCACGTTGGAGCGCGACGTCGAGTATGACATTCGTGTCTACCAAGAGCCTCATTGATGCTTCCTCTCCAAGTCTGCAACTCTCTGCTCCTTCCAATCGTCAATGTCCACACCCTTGAGCACACCGGACCACTTTTCCACAAACCGGCTTCCGGCGTGCTTATCGCGGACGAGAGCGGGCTCGCTCTTGTCAGAAAAGACGACGACAACCTCCATCGGTCCCTCAGGGCCGTCGCCCTCGGGGAAAACCAGACGGCCGTTTTCGTAGACCGCTCTTGCAGATCGCATAGAATAGTCCTCGTCTATACGCCGTCCACACAAATGCTTAGACACTCAATTATACCCCTCGCCAGAGCGGCCGCAAGGCTCGCTCAATGCTGCCGCAACTGCCTTGAAAAAGAAGGCGTTGACCTCTTTCATGGCTATGCGAACTGCCCTTCGACCTCAACCCACTCGTGCGGGCCGATGGGCACGCTGATCCGATCGCCTTCGACCGCCAGTTCCGTCGGCGGCAGATCGCCGGGATTGATCTTCGACGCCGAGGCGACGTTGCGGAAACAACGAAGACCCAGCCGCACGCGGCGACCGTCGGTTTCCAACAGACGGACGCGAAATCCGGCGACAGAGAGGGCGGAATTATCAGTGATTGCTCCGGGGGCCGTTAGTCCCTGGGTATTTTCTTTGAGCGCATCATCGTTTGCTGACAGCGATTCCCAGTGCGTCGGCTGCACATTGCGACAGTCGAGATGGAACAGCCAGCCCGCGGCCGACGCCGGCTGCGGCCGGTCGGGCAGGATCAACGTCGGCGCGAGAAAAGCCAGCGCCGCCGCCGTCGGATGCGGCACGTCGATGCCGATTCCCAGCCGGAACGAGCGGGCCGTCTCGCCGCGCGTCGCCAGCAGCGTGTCGAGCATCCGCGGCCCGATCCGGCGATGGTACGGCAGCCCGCCGCAAAGAATCGTCGTGCGCCGCCGGTCGTTCACAATGTCCACGAAATGGGGCGATTCGAATTGGCCGCGCGTCGTAGGCAAGTTTGCCAGGTTCACGCTGCGATGCAGTTGCGCGGTTTCGTCCTTCCATGCGAATCGGGCCGCGTAGTACGACTGCCAGGGATCGTCGGCCGGCTCGCGTTCGACGTTCAATGCGATGTCGATTTCAATGACCCGGCTGCCGCGACGGAGCCGGGTCGTCTGGCGGAACGTCGCGGCGAGTTCGCCGTTGCGATCCATCAAACGGCCCCGGCACAGAAACTCGCCGAAGTCGGGATCGGACGAAGTCGCCGCGATTTCATCGGCCGCCATGGTCGAATAGTTCTCTTCGGCGTCGGGATTGCCGTTGCGCGGCGTCCGCAGCGCGATTTGCTGCGCCAAACGCGGTCCGCGGCTGCGGCCGTCGGAGATCGAGCGGATTGCGCCCGTCTGCGGATCGAATTGCACCTCGAAAAACTCGTTGCGCAACACGTATTCGTCGGCCGGGGGCCGGGACGATTGCCGCCGGCCTCGGCCGAACCAGCCGCGACGCGGGGCCGGATCGGCCGGCGGTTCCACCGCGTTGCCGACCCAAGAAAAACCCATGCCCGGCACGTCGACGGTCGCGGCGCGCGGTGTCTTCTTGCCGGGGGCATCGCGCGTTTGTTCAGAAAAACCGCACGGATTGATAAACAGGGTTCCCCGATCCGCCGTCGATGCCGAGCCGGCGATTGCTTGGGCAAAACGCTCGATCGCGTCGTGCAACTGCCGCTCGATTTGATCGTCTATCGCGATCTGCGCAGCATCTGCGCCGTCGAGCAGCGGCGCGACGGCGAGATCGCGTTGTTTATGCGGCTTTCCGCAAAAAACCGCCATCGCGTCGAGCGTCTGCATCGCCTCGCAGGCGGCCCAACGCCGATAGAAGCGAACCCAGCGCGAGATCGGATCGCGGCGGCCCGCGGCGACGTCCTGACGCAAATAGGGCGCGCGATATTCGTCCGCCGAGTAACGCATCCGGTTGCCGGCCGAACTGGTTTGCTCGAAGTAGTCGGCGAAGGTGACGAACTTTCCGAGTACCGCGCCGTAGGCGGCAATGCGGCGCAAGTCGTCGTACCAAGGACACCAGCGGCCCGGCCAATGGGCGAACATCACGCTCGGCGCGTCATCAAGGCTTATGGCGTCGCTAAGTCTCTCGGCCAAGCTCAGGAACGATTCCGGTCGATCGGCGTCGATCGGCACGCCGCCGGCCGCTTCGACGACCGTGCCGTCGATTCCTTCCCATTGAAACCGGCCCTGCCCGTTTGCCGGAAAGCGGCCGTCATTCAGAGTGCAATGCAACGCGGCGGTAAAACCTGTCCTCTCAAGGATTTGCGGCAGCGCGGGCGTCAACCCGAAGCAGCGCCGGCCAAACACCGCGGGCGGGCGGCCCAAGTGTCGCCGGTACGCTGCCAAGCCGTCTCGAAAATGTGCGGCAATCGCCTCCGGCGGCAGCAGCGGCAAAGCAATTTCGACCTGTTCCCCGCCGACTATCGCCGCTCGACCGTCGGCCAGCGATTGCCGAAGCGCAGCGAGGGTTTCCGGCTCGCATCGGGCCATCGCGTCGAGTACCTCGCCGGCGATAAGTACATTGCGCGGCAACTCGGCAGCCAACTCAGTGCGCAGAGCCGGACCGATGGTGCTTTCGGCCGCAAGCGTCAGGTCCAGCAGTCGCGGTTCGGCCGGAAAGACATATTCGCGGGCCTCGTGCAGCCGATCGAAAGCCGCCTGAAGATGTTCGCGCGCGGCCGACGCATTGCCGGCGGCGGCTGCATCGGCCGCATCGAGAGCGGCGGATTTCAGCGACGTCTCGTCCAGGCTGCTCATGTAGCGTTGTTTGCGCGTCAGCAGATCGACCTGCAAGCGGCAGAATCCCAGGGCGTAGAAGTCGGCCGTCAGGTCGGGGTCGAGGTCGCGACGTTCATCGCCGAGTCGATCCCAAACCGCCGCCGCCACGTCCTCGCGGCGTTGCACGCTTCGCAACACGCACGCCCCTTCAGCCTCGGCCTCCGCCATCCAATTTTCGGGCAGCCAAGCCTGGCAGCAATCGGACACAACGACCAGGCAGCCGGCCGTTTCGACCGGCGGAGACGCCGCCGGCAGCGTTCGGGGTAGGGTCCGACTGTTGGCCAGCAACAGCGGATGCCAAAGCCCGGACCATGCCGAAAGCAACTGCTCGGCGTCGCGCCGGCTGCGCGGAAGGTCGAAATCCTCCAGGCTGTAGCACGGCAGCAGCGCGACCAGTTGTGTGAATTTCATAGAAGATTCGGACGTTGGCAGACTACAAGCAACGGGCCGTGCGGCACGAAGGCCCGAACGGTCGAAATGGTCCAGCCGGCTTGCCGTCGCGGGGACTGTACGCGGCGACGGGGACAGTCCCCGTCGCCCCCCCGTTCCCTCACAAAGAACGGATTCTTCCGGTGCGAAGCGGCCACGGTATACTTTTCACTATCCACTGCTCGCGGTCCGGTGTCTACAGGCTACTTGTTGGGTTAGGTTGAAACAGTATGTTGGCGGGGTTTGTTGCAATTGGTTGACAGTGCCGGGTGGGGCACGATACATTGGGGATATAGGGAATAGGCAGCCTGGTTGGGTCCCCTCTCGACAGGCCAGCTTCGGCCTCGGGCTGTCAGGGACAGAGGAAATCGTCAAGCCTTCTCGTCAGCTCAAACGGGCATCGACGGAGAACCAGCGATATGGCAAGCGGCGCTGTTTGGGGTATTGATATTGGACAATGTGCGCTGAAGGCCCTTCGGTGCCGCGTCCATGACGACGGCGACAAAATTTTGGCCGAGGCATTCGACTACATCGAATACCCAAAAATTCTTAGCCAGCCCGGCTCCGATCCCGCTCAACTGATCGGCGATGCCCTGAAACAATTTTTGTCGCGTAATTCGGTGGTGGGCGACAAGGTGGCGATTTCGGTGTCGGGACAGGCTGGATTGGCCCGGTTTATCAAGCTGCCTCCCGTCGAGGCCAAAAAAATCCCCGACATCGTTCGCTACGAAGCCCGGCAACAGATTCCCTTCGATCTGAACGACGTAGTTTGGGATTTTCAGCGGATGGGCGGCGGCGCCGAAGAGGAAGGGTTCGCGCTGGAAACCGAAGTCGGTCTGTTCGCGATGAAGCGCGACGCCGTGCTCCGCGCGCTCGAGCCCTTCGTCAAAGTCGATATCGAGGTCGACGTTCTGCAACTCATGCCGCTGGTGCTTTACAACTTCCTTTTGTTCGATCAGATGGGGCAACTGCCCTCGCTGGAGGACTACGATCCCGAGAATCCGCCCGAGTCGGTGGTGATTCTGTCGGTTGGCACCGATGCGACGGATCTGGTCATCACGAACGGTTATCGGGTGTGGCAGCGGAGCATCCCGCTGGGCGGCAGCCACTTCACCAAGGCGCTGACCCGCGAGTTGAAGCTTACTTTCGCCAAGGCCGAACACGTGAAGCGCAACGCGACGGCCGCCGCCGATCCGAAGGCGGTGTTTCAGGCGATGCGTCCCGTGTTCAGCGATTTGCTCACCGAATTGCAGCGTTCGATCAGCTACTTTTCGAATCTGGACCGTGCGGCGAAAATCGGCCGCGTGATCGCCTTGGGCAACGCCATGAAATTGCCCGGGCTGCGCCGCTACCTTTCGCAAAGCCTAGGCTACGAGATCGAGAAGCTCGATTCGTTCCGCGGGCTGGTCGGTCCGCAGGTGCTTGGCGCGCCGGCGTTTCAGGACAATTTGCTGTCGTTTGCCGTGACCTATGGATTGGCCGTCCAAGGCCTGGACAAGGGAGCGCTCCATACCAACCTTCTGCCGAAGGAAATCCTCGTCGACCGGCTGGTAAAACGCAAAAAGCCGTGGGCCGTGGCCGCGGCCGCACTGGTGTTGCTGGGGTGCAGCGTCAGTTTCGCCGCCTATTCGCTGTCGCTGGGGTCGGTCGCCGAGGAAAAATGGCAAACGGCCGAAAACCAAGCGCAGCAATTGATCGGCGAGGCCGGCCGCCTCAAGTCGGCCGTCGATCAAGCCAATAATGAGTTCGCCGAAACCGATAAGATCGGCAAAACGCTCGTCGGAAACATCGACAACCGCGTCCGCTGGCTCGAATTGCTGGCCGCCGTCAACGCCTGTCTGCCTTCCGATCCCGAAGGGGCCCGCGAGGCCGAGGATACCAGCCTTCCTTGGGCCAAGCGGATTGCGCAGCGCAACGAGCTGCACGTGACCAACCTGGATTGCTTCCGCATGGATTACGCAGGTTGGTATGCCAACGTGAAACAATTCGACGTCGGCGCCGCCAAGGCGGATTCAGGCGCAACCGCTCCGGCGGATCCGGCGGCTTCGGCCGGCGCTCTTGTCGCCGATTCGTTGGTCGGCGGGCTGGCTGACGCGGCGGCCGGCGCCCCCGCGGCCAGCGGTCCCGAGCCCGATTGGGTCGTCCAACTGACCGGATACCACTATCACAACGGCGAAATGAACAATCAAGGCGCAGAGTATGTCAGCCAAACGCTGATTAAGAATCTGCGCGAGGGCAAGGTGAAGCTGCCCGTCGGCAACTCGGGCGAGCTCGAAGAGGTTAGCATCGAGGAGCTTGGCGTCCGATCGCCGGTTCTGATCAATCCTCGCCGCATCGAAACGGAACTGCTGCCCAATCCCGATGCCGAAACGGGTTCGGCGGACAACAGGATGGGGCCTCGCGGCATGATGCACATGAACACGCCGAGCGCCTCCGGTCGAACGGCGTCCGACGCGATTTCCGTGCAGCGTTTTGATTTCACGGTTCAGTTTTACTGGGAGCCTAAGAATCCGAAAGAGCGACTTGCCGCCAAGAAGGCGGCGGAATCGGCTGCGGCTTCCGCTTCTGCCGACGCCCCAGCCCCCGTCTCCGCCGAGCAACAATAAAAACCTCCTTGAGCGGCTTCGGCCGTTCATGACGCGATTATGGACAAACTCAACAAAGTCCTGGCCATCCTGAAAAAGTACCAGTTCTGGTTCATCACCGGAATCGTGTTGCTGGTGGCCGTCGTCGTTTGGTGGAGCGCCACGTCGGGCATGGCAAACCAGTTTCAGCAGCGCAAAAGCAAGCTCGAGGGCGACTTCCAAGGCGTCGCCATCCAGCCGAACCATCCCAACCAAAAAGTCATCGATAAAATCCAGGAAAAACACGACGAGCTGAAACGGAACGTCTTCGAGGCTTGGAATACCCTTTATCGCGAACAGAAAGAGAAAAACCAGTTGCCCAGCATGTTGGGCGAAGACTTTAAAGAGCATTTCGAGAAGCTCGGCCCACAGGATGCGCTGGCCCCGAAATACCTCGACCGCTATCAGAACTTCATCAAGCGAGCGCTGCCCGAGTTGCTGAACATCATTGATGTGCGCCGACCGGTCGAACGCGAGCCGGATGCGGCCGCGCCCGGCGCCGGGCCGGGCAGAGGCCCCGGAGGCAGACTCGCCTTCATGGAAGCCGGTCCCGGCGCCTCGGGTGAAGTGGAAAAGATCGGCACGGTCGAGTGGCCGGAAGATCAAGCCGATCGCCAGGCCATGGAGCGACGTTTCGAGTGGCTGCAAAGGCCTTCGACGTTCGCCGTCCAACTGGCCCAAGAGGATTATTGGGTTTACCAGGCGTTGTTGAAAATCATCAGCAACACCAACGAGAACGCAACAAGCTACGATAATGCCGCCATCAAAAAAATCGAAGCTCTGGAAATCGGCAAAGATGCCGCGCCGGCTCTGAGCGCGGCCGAGGCGATTATGACCGCCCAGTCTGCCGGTGCTGGAGCGATGGGCGGCCCCGGTCCCGGCCCCGGCCCCGGCCCCGGTCCCGACATGTACGGCCCCGGTCCTGGCCCTGGACCCGGTCCGGGCCTTGCCGCAGACGCCGCGGGCGACGCCCAGGAACGCCAACAACTCATGGAATCGCGCTATGTGGACAGCAAGGGCAATCCGCTGCCTTTCGCCGCCGAATATCCGTATGCCAGCCATCCCTTCAAGCAGTTCAAGATGATGCCTGTGCATATGCGATTGTTCATGGACCAGCGTTATTTGCCCAAACTCCTGGTTGAACTCGCTAACTCCACCATGCCTGTCGAGGTTCGTTGCGTCCGCATTCAGAAGACTGACGCAGCGCGCGAGCTTGGCGGCGCCGCGGGGGGCGGAATGGCCGGAGGCATGCAGC
>CAYMQL010000084.1:0-8476 GCA_964392255.1 uncultured Planctomycetaceae bacterium
AAGCAACGTTAAACCGGTCCCGAAGGGAACGGTCCGCGCCATTCAAACAACGCTTTCATAACCCCCGGGTGCAGAAAACGGGGGCGGGTCGGCAGCAGCCGATTCATCGCGAGTAACGCTCGCATAGCCGGCGCACGACGTCGACCACATACTCGCACTCGTCGTCGCGCATGCCCGGAAATATCGGAAGACTCACCAGCGTCGGCCAGACCGACGAGGCGACGGGCAGATGCTCGGGACGCCAGGCGAAGGTCTCTTCGTAATAGGGGTGCAGGTGCAAGGGCCGCCAATGCACCGAGCAGCCGACGTTTTGCTCGCGCAGTTGAACGATCCATTCGTTGCGATCGATCGAAAGCCGGTCCAAGCGAAGCCGCAGCGGAAACAGATGCCAGGCGTGGATGCGATCGGGCGGGTCGGGCGGAAGCTGAATTTGATCGAGGTCGGCCAGACGCCGGCGGAAGCGGCGGGCAATCGACTCGCGCTCGAGCCGCATCGTTTCGGCGCGGGCGAGCTGGTGGATGCCGATCGCCGCGGCCACATCGGTCAGATTGTACTTGAAACCGGGCGCAGCGATGCGATAATCCCAGGCATGGTTGCCGGCGTAGCGTTTCCAGGCGTCGTGCGACAGTCCGTGCAACGACATTTGCCGCATCCGCTCGGCCAGCTCCGCGTCGTCGGCGACCGCCATGCCGCCCTCGCCGGTCGTGATGGTTTTATTGGCATAGAACGAAAAACAGGTGGCCGCGGCGGTGTTTTCGCCGCAACGCCGCCACGCGCAGCCTTCAGTTCCCTCTACCTTTGGGAGAGAGCCGGGCTGAGGGCTGGGGCAACGATTTTGCTTGGATCGATACGCCGCGGGCAGGCTGTGCGCCGCGTCTTCGATCACCCACAGCCCATGTTTTTCGGCAAAGGCCTGCACTTCGTCCATATCCATCATCAACCCGCCGACATGGACGGGAATGATGCCCGTAACGCGGAGCGACGGGTCCAACGGCGTTTGGCCCGCCGCCAGTTGCTCGATCTTCCGTTGGGCGTCGGCCAGGTCCATGTTGAGCGTGACCGGATCGCAATCGACCAGGAGCGGGACCGCGCCCTGATAGCGGACCACCTCGGCCGTGGCGGCGAAGGTCATCGTGGGCACGAGCACGGCCTGGCCCGGCCCGAGGCCGAGCGCTTCGACGGCCAGATGCAGCGCGGCCGTACACGAATTGACGGCGACGGCGTGCTTTGCGCCGACCTGCTGCATCATGGCGGTCTCGAACTTCCGGGTGCGTGGGCCGGTGGTCAACCAGCCCGATCGCAGACACTCGACGACTTCGGCGATTTCCGCCTCGCCGATCGAAGGGCGAAAGAAAGGCACTTGCAGGGATTGGGACATAGAAGCTAAAACCTTGTTGAATCGCCGCCCGACGTAGAAAGAGGCGGTTTGGCGGGCGGCTTCAGACGGTCGAACGTCAGACGGGCGACAGTGCCGACGATGATGTGGATATCCAACGGCAGCGATTGCCGTTGCACGTATTCTTTGGCCAAACGGATTTTTTCGGGCAGGACGCGCTCGACATATTCGCGGGCCGGATCGGCCGCTTGGGCCAAAATGGTTTCCTCGTCGCGATATTCGATCGACGCGAGGTCGGTGATGCCGGGCCTCGCCTGCAAAATCACTTCATAGTCGGGGCGAAACATCTCGACGTATTGCCGCACCTCGGGACGCGGCCCCACGAGGCTCATTTCGCCCCGCAACACGTTCAACAACTGCGGCAGCTCGTCGAGCTTTGTGGCCCGAAGCAGCCGGCCGAATCGGGTCACGCGAGGATCGTTGCCCACCGTGATCGGCCCGCCGAGTTTTGGAGCGTCTTGGACCATCGTGCGGAACTTCAGCACGCCGAACGGGCGAAAGCCGCGGCCCATGCGCTCGTGCCGAAAGAACACCGGGCCCCGCGAGGTGCATTTCACCAAAATCGCGATCAGCAGAAACACCGGCGACAAAATCAACAGGCCAAGGCCCGCGCCGAGAAGATCGAACGTTCGTTTCAGCGTCATGCGGGCACGCCGTGGTGTTTCAGGAAGTCCAACGTTTTTTCGGCGGCGGCCGGGCTCACCTTGCGGTGCGTCGGCAGGTTGATCACCTCGCGGCTGGCCGCTTCGGCATGGGGGCACATGCCGGTCTGATAGTCGAAATGTTCCATGCGCGTGCCCTCGGGATGCAGCGGAATCTCGAACCACGAGCCGATCTCGACGCCCGAGCGGGCGGCGCGGGCCAGCAGTTCCTGCTTGTTCCGCACCCGAACGGGATAGCGCAGCAGCGGCAGGTCGGCAACCAGCTCGGCCGCAAGCGGCGTGAAGCCCAGCCGCGGCAATTCCGCCTGATAGAACGCGGTGAGCCGCCGGCGATGCTCGATATTTTCTTCGATTCGGGCCATTTCGCGGATTCCCTGGCGGATTTGGCAGGGGGCCATCGTCGCCAGATAACGCAGCGGCATCTCGCCCCGCAGCTCTTCTCGCGAAGAACTGCCCACGGCAAGGCCCAACCGGTTCAGCACGCGGTACACGGTCGTAATGGTCATGGCCGTGGTCGGCCGCACCAACAGCTTGTGGGCGAAAATCTGTCCGAGCAGAAACAGGTTTTTCAGCCGACCGGGAACGGCGGCGTCGCGGCGGAAGATTTCTTCGACTCGCGCGGCCAACGCCGAGTCGCTGACCAGCAAAAGTCCGCCCAAGCCGGTCGAAAACGGCTTGTTCCATTGGCCCGACATAAAGGCGAAACGGCCGAGCGTGCCGCACAGACGCCCCTGATAGCGCGAACCGAACGCATGGCAGCAGTCTTCGACGATCGGAATTCCCCGGTCGGCGGCCCAGGCGTCCAACGGCGCCATGTCGCAGGGGATGCCGTAGGTGTGTTGCACGATCAGCGCGGAAACGTCGCCCGACGGCAGCGATTCCAACCCCTTCGGATCGAGATTGTACGTGGCCGGATCGATGTCGACGTAGGCCGCCTTCAGACCGGCGAATTGCACCGCCGAGGGCACGACCATGCAGGTGTAGCCGGGCATGAGCACGCGCGCGCCGCGCGGCAGGTCCAGCGCGCGGAGCCCCGCATAGAGCCCTACGCGGCCCTTCGCCCCAAGAAAACACCGACCGCCGCCGAAAAAGGCTTCGATCGATTTGCACAACTCGGCGGCAAGAGCGTCAGGGGTCATAAGCGGCGACAATAATTTTTATTATACGTACTCTTCAATCTGAAAACACCCTAGCGCGCGGCAGCCGCAGCGGGATACCCGCGAACCTTTTCCATAGAGGCTAAAACCGCATTTCTCCGCTACGCGGATCGACGGCGCGTTCTTGGCCTGCACCAAATACCAAAAGGTGCGGTCGGGGCGTGCGTAACATTCGAGAATTCGATCGACGGCGAACACAGCCAGGCCCTTGCCCCGATAGTTTTCGTCGGTCCAAGTGCGGGCGATTTGCAGGTCGTTCGCCGCCATGAACGGAAAGCGAAGCCATTTTGGAAAAACGCTCGACCGGTGGATCAATCGCTCGCCGTCGTAGACGGCCAAAATGCCGTAGTCGCGATTTCGAAACAGCCGCAGGTTGTGCAATAGCCAGTCGACGACGAACTGCCGCCGCCGGACGCCTTTCGGCGCGATGCACGTCAACGACGGCCTCCACAGCGTCCAGGCGTAGCGTTCGTCCAAGACGGGACTCGGCGCGATCCGCGGGGCAAGTGGAGCGCGTCGCAGAAACAGGGAATCCATTTTGCTCATGCAGCGGTCTCGGAGCGATTAACGTAGGTTATAGCATCCACGGGGCAATCGTTATGTTGCGCGGTTGCCGACAGGTTCGCCCCGGGTTCGGGCCGCGTCCATTGCGCACAACGCGGCGAACTTGGCATTGTAGCGGCCGGCGACTCGTTTGAGCGGACCGGGCAGCGACATGACCGCGGCAACCCAAGGACGGTAATGCAAAAACAAATTCGTATAGGCGTGTTCGCACGCAAAGTGTTCGACAAGGAACTTTTGAACGCCCGTCGGATGCAATATGTTGCGAAAACCGTCGTTGACGTAGTCGAACGACCGCTGCCGCAGATAGTGTTCGTTCATCGTGTGGATCAGGGCGTGCGAGGCGAAGCACTTTGCCAGATATTCCGGATGATAGGCGACGCTGGCGTAGTTCGCCTCGACGGTTCCGTAAAGATCGACTTTGGCGTAAGCCACCAGGATGCCTTCGTGGCGCACCGCCCAATAGTCGACGAGGTCTGGAAAGTCTTTGGCGATCATCACGCCGGCGCGGAAGCGATCGACGCTTTTTGCGGGCCGATTGGACGCCTTCACATACCTTGCTTGCGCGGCGATTTGCACCTCGCCGGCGTATTGCGCGATGTATTCCGCATCGACTTTCTCGACGACGCACCGGTCGAGTCCCTTCTTGATTTGACTCCGGTTCTTCGAGTTGCACTCGCTGAGTTCCGTAAACTTTCGGCCGATGACGGAATACCACGGTCCTTCGGTGCGGGCAAAGTCGAACCCGTCGGTGCATCGCAGAAGAATTGCGTTGGGAAAGTCGGCCAACATGCGTCGGGCCGCGGCGGCCGATGCGACGGTGGAATCGCACGCCGGCCCGACGGGCGAGATCATGCGATTCGTCTCGGCCCACAACGCACCGTCGACCATTTGGCAGGGGTATTTCATGCGGCGGTAGTATTCCGCGTATCGCTCGACGCAACGCGAGTCGAAATCCGATCTATCGGTCATGCGTCCGCTCCGTGTTCTCTTCGTGATAGTCTTGTTCGGTGTTCACGGCCCAGATGTTCGACTTGTCGGTCCGGCCGGCCGCGATATTGTCGACGGCGGTCATCGCGGTGAGCATCGAGTGGTCCTGGTTGTTGTATTTGTGCATGCCGTTGCGGCCGATCAAAAAGAGGTTTTCAAACCCGTCGAGATAACGGCGCACTTCGTCGAAACGGTCGTAGCTGCCGAAATAGGCCGGATAGGTTTTCGGCATGCGGAGGACCGTGCCGTCGAGCACGTCGCCGGCATCCAAAAGGCCGATTTTCCGCATCTCTTCCTCAGCCAGAGCAAGCAGCGACGCATCGGACGATTGCCAGAGCGGATCGCTTTCGTTGCAGAAATACTCCAGGCCGATCCACGTCAGCGCGGGATCGGCCGCCATATAGGGGCTCCAGTTGTTGAAGATTTGCAGGCGTCCGACCTGCACGTCGGGCTCTTGGATGTAGATCCAATTGTCGCTGATGCGCTGTCGACCGTTGGGGCCTTTTTCAGAAACTTTCAGTTTTTTGACCAGCAGGCCGACGGTAATAAAGTCGCGATAGAGCAGACCTTCGCTCACTTCGCGAATGTTGGGCGGAACCTCGGTGTCGAGGGCCGCGACGAGTTCTCGGACCGGCATGGTCGAAAACACGTAGTCGGCGCGATAGGTCGCGGTTTGGCCGTCGGGCCCAACGGCGTCGACGCCGACGATGCGCTCACCCTCGGCATGAAGTCGCACCACGTTTTGGTTCAACAGCACGCGGCCGCCGCGGCGAGTGATTTCTTCGGCGACGGTTTCCCACATTTGGCCCGGGCCGAACTTGGGATACAGAAATTGCTCGATTAGCGTGGTTTCGGTGTCTTTTTGGGCGATGTCGCCCGCCCTGCGGCGAAAAAGACCGATGAAAAAATGCTTGATCGCCCCAGTGATCGAAAGCCCCTTGATGCGTTGGGCGCCCCATTCGGCGCTGATCTTCGAGCAGCTTTGCCCCCACACTTTTTCGGTGTAGGCCTTGAAAAAGGTCCGGTACAATTCGCGTCCAAAACGGCTGATGAAGAACTCTTCGAGATTTTTGGGATTTTTAATGGGCCGCAGAAGCGACCAGGCGTAGCTGGCCGCGATCCTGATCATCCGAAACGGCCCGAGTTTGATGACCGTGCCGGGGGTCAATCGAAGCGGATAGTCGAAAAAGCGGCGGAGAAAATAGATGCGGCTCTTGCGCCGCCGGACCAGCATCACGCGATCGAGCAGGGCGGGATCGCCTTCCGCCGGCATCTTATCGAGCCACCACGCCATGACCCGATCGGATTTTGAAAAAAAGCGGTGGCCGCCGATGTCGATGCGATTGCCGTGATATTTGACCGTTCGGGAAATGCCGCCGATCTGGTCGCTCATTTCGAGCACGATCGGCCGGACGCCGGTCCGTTGCAGCAGTTCGTAGGCCGCGGTCAATCCGGCGGGGCCCGCTCCAATGATGATGGCAGTCTGAGGCGTCATTTCATGGATGTACGAAAGGGCCGCGCGTCGGCCGGCGCGGTTGCGGGTTTGCACGCATCGCCGGCATTCGGCCGCAACAATCCGTGAACGGCCAGAATGCACAAAAATGGTATCGTCGGCAAAGCGTATTGCTGATGGCCGATGAATGCGACGAACGGGAGATACGGCAATGCCAAGGCGGCGACTACCAACAACAAAAATCGAAGGAACGGCCGCACCTGAGCGACGGAAGGTCGCCATATCGCCGCAAGCGCAAAGCTCCAGAGAATCAAATGCCAGATCGACAACGCTAAACTTTCGGCCAGCGCGACCGGGCGCAGCGAGCCGGCGTCGCGCCCGTGCTTTGCGGCATCGAAGACGGAATATGCGAAAGGAAAATAAAACTCAACGGCATTGCACGCGATCTTGGCGGCCAGCCGCCCGGGATGGGCCGACACGTCGCGCACCATGGCGGCGTCCATCTGCGATTCCAGCTCCGGGTCCATCAGGCCCCAATACTGGACCGGCGCAGGCCCTTCTGAAACCACGCCGGCCATGGCCATCGCCCGATCGACGGCGTCGCCGTTGGCTTGTTTAGAACCGAACCAGTGTTCGTTTCCCAGAAAATATCCCAATCCCGCGCCGCTGACGACGGGAATGACGCGGTGGCGGTGATGCCAATTGCGCAGGGTCCACGGAGCGATCACGGTTGCCGCGACCAAAATGCTGATAAAACCGAACCAAAGAAGCCTTCCGCTGCGTTTCAACAGGCCAGCTAGCCCGATGAACGCCGTCAGAAGCAGCACGGCCCCTAAGACCGTGGCGTGCGTAAGACAACTGGCGCCGGCCGCCAGACCGCACAGAATCGCGCGGCCCGTCCAATGGGCGAACGGCACGCGGCAATCTCGATTGCACAGAGATTCGACGATTGCGGCCGCCATGAGACTTGCCATGGCCGCGACGCACAGCGTTTGCAGCAGGACGTTCATGGGGTTCATGGCGTGCCAGTAGAGCCAAGGATACGCCAGAAACGCCAACACGGCCCAACCGGCGGCCTCGGGACGGCCCAGCTTCCGCGTCATGTGGAATATCACAGCGCAGATCAGGCCGATGATGACGCTGTGTAGCGCAACGACTAGATATTGCTGAATGTTCGGCGGCGCCAGAGTGATCGGCGCCAGCAGAATCGGCGTCAACGGCGGGCGGTGCAGCACCGCCGGGCCGCCGGGCGCAAAAACGAATCCGTCGCCCCGGGCTATATTTTGCGCGAGTTGTAAATAGCCGTCGTGGCCTTGGGTTCCGAAGGCTTTGGGAAAGCCGGTCAGCCGTGTTGCAGTCAACAGAAGGGTCGATATGCAGAACGTCGCCAGCAGCCCGCGCAGAAACGCCCCGCGCGCCGAGGCGGGCAGAAGTTTTCGCAAAGCGGTTTGCGCGTTCGGCGGCGGCGGCGCGTTGCGCTCGTCCCGGTTTGTTTTTTCGATCGGTGGCACGATCCGTGCGCGTCTGCTAAGTGTTTAACGCGTTAGAGGCATCTGGTCGGCGATCTGGCGCGGCGACCTATGAACGATGAACAGATCGAATACTCCCTTAAGAAACCCCAGGCCGTGGCTGATATGCAACACGGGAAACACGATGCACGCGGCCAGACCGCACCGCCAGCCCTCGCGCCATGCGATCCGCGCGGAACACGCCAGCATGAGCGCGGCGTAGGCAACAACCACGGCGGCAAACAGCCACCGCACAGGCCACAGCCACGGCGAAAGCACGGCGCCCAAGAATAAACTGAGCACAAACAACGGAGTGACGATTTGGCGCAACGTCGGGCGGCTGCTTAGCTTTCGGATCACCATCGGATTAAAGTATCCGTACTGGTAATACATTTTTGCCATTTTTTTTAGCGTGTCGCGTGCATGGCCTCGCAAGACGACGTCGGGCACCAAGAGGATCGAGCCCCCGGCACGCCGCAAACGCAAGTTGAACTCGATGTCCTGATTTCGCACTAACTCTTCGTCGAAAAGTCCGATGCGATCGAATACCTCGCGGCGATAACAGCCGAACGGGACGGTGTCGACCCAGCGCGACTCGGACACTCCGGTGCGATAATAAGCATTTCCCACGCCAAACGGATGGCAGACGGCCGCGGCAATCGCCCGGGCCGTCGCCGTTTGGTTGGCGGGATCTAAAATCCACAAGCCGCCAACATTGTCGGCGCCGCTCCGCTGGAGCCAGCCCACCA
>CAYMQL010000085.1:0-8454 GCA_964392255.1 uncultured Planctomycetaceae bacterium
CGAGAAATTGCCGCTGCCGTCGTTCTCCAACCAGGCGATCCTGACTGTGCCAATCGTATCGCATTCCGCTTGGACGATGTCGAGGTCTCCGTCGCCGTCCAGGTCGTTGACCGATTCTCGAACAGCGACTTGATAGGTGCCGTTGACCCCCAAGAATACGCCGGTATCCCAATGAGCGGTCCAGGCGGTGCCGGAACCATTGGTGTTCTCTTGCCATCCCAGCGCCGTGGCCACGTCGATGTCGCCGTCGCCGTCGAAATCGCCGGTAGCGCTTGGAGCCACCGCGCCGTGCATGCCCGTACCCGTAAATCCCGACGGCATCGTGTCGACAATCGTGTGCGCTGTCCACGTGCTCGCGGGATTGGCCGGGGAATCGTACCAGCCGACGTAATACAAACCCGTGCTGGTGTTGTATCTGCCGGTAACCAAAATATCCAAATCGCCGTCATTGTTGATATCGGCGGCCGTGACGTCGTGGTTCCGATTGATCGCCACCGGGTCGTACGCCGGCGTGTCGGGATCGTCGTACGAGGCGGTGCCAATGGTGACCGGCGAAGCAAAGGTTTTATTGCCGTTGTTGCGAAACAACATCGAACCGACGACCAAATCGTTGTCGCCGTCGTCATCAACGTCCAACGAGGCCGCGGCCTGATTGTCTGCGGGAAAACTGCCGGAACGAATGACGTGCTTCAGCCAAAGGTCGGCGTTTACATACTCGTACCACACGAGGTTTCTCGTCTCGCCGCCGTATGTTTGACAATTGCCGGTTGTCCAATCGAGATCTCCGTCGCCGTCGAGATCGGACAAAGTCACTTGTTGGAGAGACCCGCCCCAAGAGGTGTCTGGGTCGATGTAATGGAGCGAGAAATTCAAGTCAACGGCTGCGGCGGGCGCGACGGCGAACACCAACAGCGCGACAGTAGATGCAACACTCAGAATGCGATGAAAAAACATGGCAGCCGCTCCCTGAGACTAGGAGGATTGTTGGAAGGACCTCTTTCTCACAATTGCAGCCGACAGAACGGGAAACCGAACAGGTTCTCTACAGAAAAACCTTCGCCAGTCGGCTCCCGGCGGCTGCGCGCATTATTCCGCCAAACCACCCCTTAGTTTATTCGATGTTGAGCAAAGTGTCAACTTATCGATTCCGATAAGCCGCAAGCACCCGGGAGACTGTCCCAATGTTCGTGTCCGCGCAAATGAGACTGTCCCCTTTGCCGGGAATTTCGCGGGCTGGGGATTACCTGATACAAAATTCCGTACAGCCCCGCGCCCGGCTTCAGGATTGCCATTGCCCATGACTGCACTCAGCCGACAGCAGTACGTCAGGGGGGTGTGCGACGAACAGAGGTGACAGGCCGTCGATCGGACGATACTTGGCGAAAACAACCGAAATTGCCGTAATCTAGATAACGAGACATCTTGAGCAGGACAACGCCCATGACCGAAATTGGCGTCGCCTATATACGGGCTGATCTGGCCGATGTGATTAACCGTGTGGCCACTGCTGGCGCAAACTCTCACTCTGAAAGATGATCGTCGCGCCGTACTTCCATCGGTTTCGGGCAAGAATGTCAAAATCCTGAGTGCTTCGATGGCCGCCCTTGGTGAGCACCTGGATGCGAAGATCGTGCTGTTCCAGCACGAGCAATGCCTCGCGCGTGAGTCGAGCGGCTTCATCCGAATGGTACGGGTCGCTCATAAAGCTCAGCAGGATTTCCCGTGGGTCTCCTTGCATCCGCTTGGCGTCTCGCTCAAGCTCCCGCAGGATGTTCTTGCGTGGCTGTAGGTTGATCGTCCATGCGTCGATCGTCTTCCGCAAGACCGCCGGACAGTAGCAGTAGCGGCAGACATGGGAACAACCAGTGAAAAGGTTCACCGCCAACTCGCTGTATTCATTCGCCTTGCCGCGAGGCTCATAGATGATCGACATGGAATTTCAACGTGCGGCCAAATAGTCCTGCCATTCAATACTTTACGTTTCCTCATCATCATCGACGTCATTCGTCTCGGCGAGATCATCTGCCACGACTCTTAGCCTGCCTTGCCGTTTGATCCACGCTTCGCGCTCGGCAGGGTCATCTTGTATGGCTTTTTCTATCGCCTGGCTTTCACGGTACTCCTTGGCGTTGGCCGTCATCGTCCAATGGACGCCGGTGGTTACCCCCAGTTTTTCAATCTCATCACGAATCTCTTTCAGTGAGACCTGGAAGAATTCCTTTCGGTGATTAACCTTGTTGACCTGCCTGAGTCGAAAATGCTCGTGAAGCTGCTGTTCCAGCTTCGGCGCGTCGTCACTCAAAATCGTTGCATGTGCATCGAATCCGAAAGGTACGCTTGAATCCCCGAGTTCGCGGACCCTATCCAATGGATCCCATCTCCGAGTGAGGCCGATCTTGTATACGTCTTCTCCAAACGACCCGATGTTAGAGATGATATACACGTAACCCTTCTTTGTCTGTTCCGCCATTGAACGAGCGCGTTCTTTCCTTTCTTCTGATTCTTTGAGCCGTGCGGCCATCTCTTGAAGCCGTTTTTCGTACATGGCCTTCTGCTCACCGCTTGCGTGCTCGAACTGTTCCTGTGCCTGCTCCATTGCCTTACGCAAAGTATCCTCTTCTTTGGCCGCCTCACGCAAGGCGCGCTCTTGCTCCTTGGCCGCCCGAGCTTCTTCGCGTATCTGCTCTTTGATACGACGCTGTTCTTCACGTTCTTCCATCGCAAGCTGCTGCGCGATGGCTGCCCATTTCAACTCGTCGAGTCGCGCCGCAAGAAATGCCTCGGTGATCTGGGCGTCACGGAATGCCTTGCCGTTGTAGTTCACAAGAGTATAGGCGTCACGCACCTGCTGTTCCAATCTACCCGCGTTGTCGTGCTTAACCCGAGACAAAACGGAGTCAACTTTTCCGTTGAACGCATCGACCACGAAATTGATTGCCGTCTCTCGCCGATTGGCTTCAACGTACTCGCATGTAGCTGCGGTCCCGTTGCGGACCATTACCTTGGTGGCCTCACGGGCGCGCTTCAATTCCTGACCGGCCTGCGTATGGCTGAAATCATCGGCGAGATCGTCTAGCAGATTCTGCTGAGGAATAATATACTGGTCACCGTATCCGTCAATGAGATTTTTCATCGCCTTGACGGTTTGCTCGTAGAGGGCGGCATTGCGCATAGCTTCATAGGCGCTTCCGCCGATTTCTTCAGCCTTTTTGTTCGCTACATCAATAATCTTCGCAGCCTGCCCCGTGGCAGAATTAAGAATCGCTTGCGCCTCATCTTTGAGCGTCTTTGCCTTTGCTTTGGCCTCCGATGAGACGGTGCCTGCTGTCTCGTTTGCTATTACCAGTTGTGATTGTGCCTTCTGGTCGGCCTCCGCCAGCAGTGTGGTTGCCTGCTGCTGAGCTGTAGCGATCATGTTGTCAGCATCGGTCTTGGCCTTTTCCAGGGTTGCTTGTGCCGTGCGGACCATTTCTGAGGCTTTGACCTCGGCATCCGCGACACTTTTCCACCTGGACAGCCGTTCGTTCTCGGTCTTTAAGGCCGCGGAGTACTCTTTCCAGCGTTTTACATCTTCGTTGTACTTGTTGACGACGCCCTGATACTGGGCCTTAATCTTTTCGCCGTAATCATGCCATTGCTTACTGTCTTGCTCGTACCGTGCCCGCTGGGCGGCGAGTTCGGTCTCCAGTCGCGTAACCGTGGTATGCAACTGAAAAGCGTGGTAGCCAACGAATCCAAGGCCAGCAATGGCCACAACAAGCAGAAGCCCCAGCAGCACGGCCATAATTCACCACCTGCGAAAGCTGTTTTTTCCCTGTAGAGCGATTTTCAAATGTCTTAGTATGAACGGCTACACTCAATCCTGCAAGTGGCGGGGCTTCGGGAGGTCTAGGGTAGATATTGCTTTCCCATGCTACGATCGCATGGTACGATCGGAACAGCCCCAATTGGCTGCTCTCCCGCGCCGCAGACGGACAGCGGCCGGAAATATGGCAGGAGCCACTGGTGATGTCCGGGTTCTTGCAGCCGCAGACGAGAACGCGCAGCCCGTGACGACGCGCGATGGCTTTTAGGCGCTCCATGATTTCAAGACGCGATTCGGTTGGAAGCGCCCGCATGCGGCTGTTTTCTGCATGAATTGCCAGCGGCTTGGCATTGGCAAATCGGTCCAACAGCCGCCCGAGCATTGCAGCGGCGAAGGGGACAGTCCCATTTTCGTCGGACGAAAATCGGGACAGTCCCCCAAGGTGCCTGGCTCATCCTGAGAACAAGGCGTCGATCCGGGTGCTGGAGAAGCTCGGAATGACCTATGAGAAGAACGTAACCCATGAAGGCGTCGAGCACGTCTACTACAAGTGCAGAGATTGCGGAAGACAGCCCATGAACCATTCAGACAACCTGCTTCAACGAGCCGAACAACGCCGACAGACGGCCGAGGCGATTTTGCGCGATCTCGACTTGATGAACCGATGGCGGCGATTCGGCCGGCCGGTGCTGGTCGGGGCACTGGCAATCGACGTGGCCATCGCGCCCGACATCGACATGGAAATCTACTGCCCCGACTTGAAGATAGAGCATGGGTTTCAGGTGATATCCGAGTGTGCCATGAATCCGTGCGTCACGTCGGCCCAGTTCGTAAATGGCCTGAACACGCCGGACAAAGCGCTCTATTGGCAGTTGCACTATTGCGACGAGGTCGGCATCGACTGGAAGGTCGATATGTGGTCGGCTCCCGAGGATAGTCGCACAGACCATCGAGTTCAATCTTGTCTTGGTGACGCACGACCGAATGAACCACCTTAAAGAGGTGGCGGCTGACCTCCTGGAATTTGAAGACTGGGCTGCGTAACGGTCATCAAGAAAGCGGCACAGTTAAATGCGAATTCCGGCACAAAAAGCGGCACAGCAGGCGTCGGCAAAGTATCGCAAGACCTTGCAAATAATGACATAAGCCATTGTCAAACAATGGCTTATCGTCGGGCTTGCGAAGCAGTGCGATATTATGCGAAGTTATGCGAAACCTTGCGAGCGGAGAGGACAGGACCAGAACACCCCTGGAAAACACGGGGAATTCGCTGTTTTTCGCCGAAGGCGCTGCAAATTCCGGTGCAGTTGCCGACGTGGGGGTGTTGGCGGCCGAATTGGCCCGGATTGTCGCCGTCTGGCCGATGCTGCCGGCAGCAATTCGCCGGGCCATGCTGGCGCTGGTGGAGTGCGATGGTTGATGTGTGCAAACCTCCTGGTATTCAACGAGGAATATGACAGTACCAATTCATGTCGGCACCCTTGTCGGGAGTCACTTCTTCACGAAACCTTGGCGACGAAGGGCGGCGGTTAGGTGGCGGAGAGTGGGATTGGCCGTCTTCAATTTGCGAGCCTGTTTCTCGGCCAGATCGAACTGTTTGCTGCCGGCAAGGGTTTCGCGCAGGTCGGCCAGTAGCTTGGCGGCTTCTTCGTAGGCGTCGGTGGTTCGCTCGGCCACGAGTTTTTCCGTCTTCCGTAAGTACGGCGTCGGGTCCGCAGCCATCTTCTGGAGTTGATTGGCCCGTTGGCGAGCGGCATTGGCATCCGCCGCCTTCTTCTTCATGCAGTGGATTTCTTCCGCCGTGGCTTTGAGTTGGGCCACCGTTCGGCCTGCTTCGACCGTCGGCCACGATGGCACGCCTGCGGCCTTCTCGAATTTCGCTCGGATTTTCGCCCGAACCGACGACTCCGAGTCGCTGAGCAATTCAGCCAACCATGTGTCCTTGGTCCCCTCGGGTTGATCGGCAAGCCATTGGCAGTAGCGACTCCGCTGATCCGCCACGGCCGGCAGCGGCCCACTTCGTTCTGCCGCCGCCGCGATTATGGCCTCGCTGACCCCAACGAACTCCGCCAAGGCATATTGAGCATCAGTCGGTTTCTTCAAGCCGGCCGGAACCGGCGCTTCGACGGCCTCGTCGGGGTCATGGTCGTCGTCGCCGATCACAGCCAGATGGGCCAGATAGAGAGGCCGTAGGTCGCCCGCGAGAATCTCCGACCGCAACGGCACAAGCCGATCGAGCATTTCGTTGATGTCCCACAGTTCATCCAAAGTATCTGGCTCAAGAAAGGGAGAAATCACCAGCGTTCCCCCTGAACCCTTCTTGTCCTTGCGGAATCCGAGCGCCCCGTCGGCGAAGTAGGGCTTCACAGCTTTTGCGTTGGGAAGGCCGTGTGGCAAACGCACGAGCAACGTGCGGACACCGAAGTTCGCATAGTGCAGGTGAAGATCGTACCCGCGACGCATCATTTCCAGAGCATTACCGTGGAAATCGCCGAAGTCGTATTCGTTCTCGAAGGACCAGGGGGTGATCTCAGCGCGAGTGGACTGCCGCCGCATGTAGGCCAAATCCTTCTTACTAACGGCCCGGTCAATCGCACGGAAGGCAACGTACTGATACTCGCTCATCGCTTCTCCTTGCGCTCTGCCCTCGACGTTGGCTCCGATTGCTCCTCGGCGCACTCTAAAAGCACTTTCCTGAAATCGCCTGCTTTCCTGTTCTGGAAAACAGCATCAAACAGGAAATCCGCCATGTGCCAAATAGTCGTGTTGTGATGTAGACAATCTCGATGGGCTATTTCACTCGGGTAGCCCACAACCTCAAGGCGTCGGTGTTGCAGGGCCACTGGTCGTAGGGGGTCGCTTTGCTGAATCCGGCCTCCGAGAGCAGGTCCGTCAGGTCGGTATCCGACCAAGCTCGGGTCGTGCTGCGGTATGCCTGGGTCCGGCCGCTGGCTGTTTCCGTTACTGAAAACGTTTGGATGGCTACTTCCTCGTCAGGCAGCCACTGGCTTTCCGTCCGGCAACGGTAGGACCGATCCGAAAACAGGCCGGACTGGTACTGTTGTTCCGATGGCTCGCTTTGCCCGGCATGTTCGACCGCCTCGTAGGTCTGGATTTCGAGGATCAGATGACCCTCGGGATTCATGCTTGCCCGGACGTTGTGGAGAATGGCGACCGCCTCATTGGGTGCGAAAACATTGAACTCACCGAACAGGATCATCGCCAAATCGTAGGGACAGCCGAAGGGCGTGTGGCGAATGTCGCCCAGGGCAAACGTGCATTGCGACGGGGCGGGACTGTGTTGCTGGGCGTATTCGATTGACGCTGGGCCAAAATCAATCCCGCAGCATCGGTGTCCTCGGGCCGCCAGGCGATGCGAGTAGAATCCCGGCCCGCAGCCCAGATCGAGAATGCTCGATGGTTTGCCGCCGAGCAGATGCTCATGTATCCATGCAACCTGCTTGTCGATCCACTCCATGCGTCGGCTGGCCATGTCGTGATCTTGCGACAGGTGTTCTCGCAACATCCGCCGGCTGAAATCGGGGTTGTCCCAGGGAATCTTGTAAGTCCCTTGCCAGATACCGTTGTTCCGCATGGTCATCAATCGGACTCCTTATCAGCATCAGCACGGCGGTTGAGCACGAGCCGAGTATGTCCCGGTTCAACGGCCGGCCCGGCGTTTGTGAAGCCCTGTCGTTTCAATAGCCGCATCGAGGGCGCGTTTTCTTCGGTCGTCTCGGCGACAATTCGCGCCACGCCTGGTTGGGCAAAGGCCCAGTCGATCAAGGCCCGGACAATCTTCGTGGCGAAGCCTTGTCTCTGGAACTGTGGCAGCACCGAGTAGCCGATCTCGATCGTGCCGTCCTCCGGCGGTCCCTTGAAACCGGCGCTGGCGATCAGAATGTCGCCGCCAGCACCCGCCAGCGTGTCCGATGCCTCGCGCGGTGATTGCATCATCGCGTACCAGACATACCAGCCGACTAGATCTGGCGCTGCCACGATCCATTCCAGGAAAAGGGGCAGGGCGTCGGCCAGAATCTCGGGCGGCCATTCGTCAGGCACGGTGGCCGATAGGAGCCGAGCGAATTCAGCCCGATCCGTCATTTCGGCCCGCGCCAAGGCAACGGTGGCAGGCGTTAAACGTAGCCGGGCGGTTATCATCATGCAGTTTTCTCCATGAGGCTGGTTTAGTATGATATAATCGACTTGAAACACCGCACACGTCCGCCCAGGTCGCGGCGGCGTTCGGAATGGCCGATCACGCGACGGAGGCGTTTCTCGATCTGCTCGAAGCCCGGGGATTGCTGGTCCAGTCGGACGGCATGTATGCCAACAGCCCCGTGGCTTCCGAATACCTTGTCTCGCAATCGCCCTTTTATCAAGGCGATTGCATCGAGCTTCACCAGAAGTCCAATGAATTCGTCGTGCGGGAACTGACGGACCTGCTTCACGGCGTTGCCAAGCCGCGTGGCGACGGCGCGTCGATGTGGTCCAGCGCCAACGCCCTGGTCGGCAGCGCGCAGTATTCGCTACGAGGCGGATTGCAGGATGCCGTTGAGTTCGCCGCCGCTCTGCCCGGTTTCATGGAAATGCGGACGATGTGCGATCTCGGCGGCGGCCACGGCCGCTATGCCATGGCTCTGTTGGAC
>CAYMQL010000086.1:0-8366 GCA_964392255.1 uncultured Planctomycetaceae bacterium
GACTATAACAAGCGGGTTTACTACAACACCTACGACGTGACCGATCTGATTCGCACAAACGGCCCCAATGCCATCGGCGGCGTCCTGGGCGCGGGGTGGTATGCCGGCGGAGTCGGCGAGAAGCACAAGCGGCACCACTACGGCGACAAGCCAAAACTCTTCGCGCAGCTAGAAATCGAACTGGCCGACGGCACGATCGAGACCGTCGCGACTGACGAATCATGGAAAATCGCCTTCGGCCCATACATTGTCGGCGAGTTTCTCGCCGGCGAAACCTACGACGCGACCAAGGAGATCGCCGGCTGGGACGCGCCGGGCTTGGACGATTCGGCCTGGACGCCGGCGACCGCCGCGAGTTCGATTCTCTCCAAAATTCAGGCCTTTCCCGGCGTCACCGTCCAAGAAACCGACGTCCTCCGGCCGGTGAAAATCACCGAACCTAAGCCTGGGGTTTACGTGTTCGACTTGGGTCAGAATTTCGCAGGCTTTGCGCGATTGAAGGCCGCCGGACCGGCCGGCGCAAAAATCACGCTCCGCTTCGCCGAAGTTCTGAATCCCGACGGCACAATCTACACGAAAAACCTCCGCCGCGCGAAAGCCACCGACGTTTACATTCTCAAGGGTCAAGGCGAAGAGACCTGGCAGCCGCGGTTCACCTTCCACGGATTCAGATACGTTGAAGTGACCGGATATCCGGGAAAGCCGACCGAAGAGGCGATCGCCGGCATTGCCGTAAACTCGAATACCCCGCTGGTCGGAAGTTTTCAGTGCTCCAGCCCGATGGTCAACCGGCTGTATAAGAACATCGTCTGGACGCAGCGGGCCAATTTCATTTCCGTTCCGACCGATTGCCCGCAACGCGACGAGCGCTTGGGTTGGACCGGCGACGTGCAGACGTTCATCCGGGCCGGCACGTACAACGCCGACGTCGCGGCGTTTTTTACGAAGTGGCTCGTCGATTTGGAAGACGCCCAAAAACCGGACGGCGAGTTTCCAAACGTGGCGCCGCGAATCGTGTTTCTCAATGGAGGAACGGCCGCCTGGGGCGACGTAGGCACAATCTGCCCTTGGACCCTTTATCAAGTCTATAACGATAAGCGGCTCTTGGCGAAACATTACGACGGCATGACTCGCTGGGTGAAATACTGCCGCGAACATAGCAAAAACCTGCTGCGGCCGGCCAGGGGATACGGCGATTGGCTTTCCATTAAGGCCGAAACCCCGAAAGACGTGATCGGCACGGCGTATTTCGCCTATAGCACGCACCTGACGGCCGAAGCCGCTCGCACGCTCGGAAAAACGGCCGACGCCGCCGAATACGACGAGCTGTTCCAGCAGATCAAAACGGCCTTCAACAAGGCGTACGTCGCGTCCGACGGAAAAATCAAAGGTCACACGCAAACCTGCTACGTCATGGCCCTGTGGTTCGATCTCCTCCCGGAAGAAAAACGCCCGGCGGCGGTGAAATTCCTCGTCGATGACATTCAGTCGCGCGGCACTTGCCTTTCAACCGGATTCGTCGGCACGAGTCTGCTCCTGCCCACGCTTTCGGCCGTCGGACATACGCCGGTGGCCTACAAATTGCTGCTCAACGACGCATTTCCATCCTGGGGCTTCTCCATCAAGCACGGCGCGACGAGCATTTGGGAACGGTGGGACGGCTGGACGCCGGAGAAAGGCTTTCAAGATCCCGGCATGAACTCCTTCGCACATTATTCGTTCGGCGCGGTCGGTCGATGGATGTTCCAGACCGTCGCCGGAATCGATATGGCCGCGCCCGGCTTCCAGAAATTGAAAATCGCTCCGCAACCGGCCGAAGGGCTGGATTGGGTGAAGGCCTCGTACGATTCGATTCACGGGCCGATCGCCAGCGAATGGACCGCAGCCGACGGCCGGCTGACCATGAATGTTGCCATACCGGCCAACGCGACGGCCACGGTCTACGTGCCCGGCGGCGATCCGGCAGCGGTCGCCGAAGGCGACGGTCCGGCATCGAAGGCCGTCGGCGTGAAATTCATCCGCTCAGAGGCAGGGCAATCGCTGTTTGAAATCGGCGCCGGAAAATACCGTTTCTCGGTCCCGTGGCGGAAGTAGCCGTTGCCTCTGCGGCAACTTCCCCAAAAAAGCGATCGTGAGCGACCGGCCGATTGAACGGCCATCGAATTGGGTATAAGATTGGTGAACGTGTCGAAGACGGAAAAAGAAGCACGGCCATTTTTTCAAGCACTTGCTGCGTCCCCGTTTCAGCTCCCGGCATTCCCAATTTTCCATAGGAGGATTTCGTTATGCGTTGCCTGAAAAGCTGCTCGTTATTGACGTTATTGGCGGTTTTCTGTGCTTCGTCTTGGTGCAGGGCGGACGACGGCGAAGATCCTGTGGAACAGACGACCAAAATCAAGAAGCCCGTCGAGGTTGAAACCGATCCATTGGTGTTGGAGAAGCTCGAAACATTTCAGGATTGGAAATTCGGCCTGCTTGTACACTGGGGCGTCTATAGCATCTGGGGCTGCGAGGTTTCGTGGCCGATCGTCGAAGATGCTCCAAGCTGGGCCAGGCCCGACGACTTGCCGGCATGGGTCGAACGCAACAAGGACTTCGATCGGTTCGTCGCCGATTACGTAAAACTCAACGAGCAGTTCAACCCGCAGCACTTCGATCCGAAGCAATGGGCGGCCGCCGCCAAGGGCGCCGGAATGAAATACATCGTCTTCACGACGAAGCATCACGACGGTTTTTGCCTGTTCGACACGAAGGAGACCGATTATCGAACCACGCATCCTTCTTGCCCCTTTCATGCCAATCCGCAAGCCGACGCCGTAAAGGCCGTATTCGATGCCTTCCGCGACGCCGGATTCGGCATCGGCGCTTATTATTCCAAGAGTGATTGGCACCATCCCGGCTACTGGGATCCGACGCGCCCGCACCCGCACAGAAACCCGAACTACGACACCCTGAAGGAGCCCGAGCGTTGGGCCACTTTTGTCAAGTTTACGCATAATATGATTGAGGAGTTGATGAGCAACTACGGGCCGATCGACATTCTTTGGCTCGATGGCGGGCAAGTTCGTCCGCCCAAGCAGGACATCAACATGCCGGCCATTGCCGCAATGGCTCGCAAACATCAGCCGGGCTTGATCATCGTCGATCGCACCGTTCACGGAAAATACGAGAACTACGTCACGCCGGAGCAGAAAATCCCGCCCGAGGCGTTGCCCTTCCCGTGGGAAACCTGCATGACGATGGGCAAGACGTGGAGCTGCCGGCCGGACAAACCCTACAAGTCGGCAAGAACATTGATCCACATGCTGATCGACGTCGTTGCGAAGGGGGGCAACTTTCTGCTGAACGTCGGCCCCGACGCAGACGGGCGCTTTCCTGAACCGGACCTCGAGCGGCTGAATGCCATCGGCCGTTGGATGGATGTCAATAGCGAGGCCATTTATGCAACGCGCGCGGTGGCCCCGTATAAGGAAAACCGCGTCTGCATGACCAAAAAGGGCGACACGGTCTATCTGATCTATCTGGCTGCCGATCAAGAAACGACGCCGCCGGCAAAACTCGTCGTGTCCGCCGTGACCGGCGGAAAATCGGTCCGCATGCTGGGCACGAATGTTCCGGTCGCCTACACGTTCGATCCGGACAAAGGATTGACCCTTGAGATTCCCGAGAGCGTGCGACAAAATCCGCCGTGCAAGGAAGCTTGGACCTTCGCGGTTGCCGAAGCGCAGATGCGCAAGTAGGAAATGTAAACACCGCTTCGCTCGATCGTCTCGTGGAACGCAACCGGCAGTCCGGTTTTACTTTCCAGCAGCCGCGGCGGTTCAGTGCGAAGAGCGACGACCTCGCCGCATATACGTTAGGCCCTCGATTTCCACCAACAGTTCGGGGCGGCAGATATCGGCCACGGCGTAGACCGCGGGCAGGTCGCCGACGCGGCGACGGCATATCTCGCGAACTTGCTCGAAATCGCTCGCCCGTTTCAAATAGACGCGCATCTTCGCCAGATCGGCCAGCGTGGCGCCGAAACCATCGAGACCGTGCGATCGGCAGTTTTCTTGGTCGATCAGCGCCGCGACGTTGTCGAGCGTTTGATGCGTCTGTAGCTCGACGTCGTCCGGATGACGGCTTTGCGATTCGGTGATGCTTGCCGTGCCCGAGATGAATACAGTCGCCACGTTGTCGAGAACGACGGCCGCAGCGCGCGAGAAGCGGGGGCTCGCGGGGCTGTGAGGCGGTGCGTAGTTGAACGCCGACGTCTGGCGCGGGTTTTCGAGAGGGACGACGGCGCAATCGCCGCGTTCGCTTCGCAGCGCGACGCAACTGACCAATAGGCCGCGCCCTTCGGCGCCGATGCCCGTGCTGGCCGGATAGAAGACGCGGCCGTTACGACCGGGCGGTTTCCGGAAGGAAATGCGATTGAAGTATTCGGCACGGGCGCGATTGAGTTCGTGGTAGCGCTGCCGGTCGCCTTCTTGCCCGATGATGTCGCCTAAATAGAGCCACGTTCGCACGATCTGGCCGAAGCCGAATCCGGCTTCTTCAAGCAAATCGGCCGTTCGTCCGAAGGCGTCAAGCGAATGCGCGTGAACCGAACCGTTGGAATGGACGGGCGGAACATGGCCGCAGTGGCACCACGACGCGCCGTCGTAATGGACGACGACAAGCTGGTCGGATCGTCGTTCGAGGCGAAAGCTTTTTTCTCCGGCCGGCGCAAGACCGAATGCCTCGACGACGACAACCGCGTCCCCGCACGGGATCTGCGGCACGTAGGTGGTAGCGGGCATTTCGCGACCGTAAAACCCTCTTACGACGTCGCGACATGCGTCGGTCCGTTCAAGTTCGGCCGCGAAAATCGACTGCTCGACGATCGACTCGGAAGCGCCGTGGTCTCCCATTGCAGCGCGGACCGCTTGAAGGGCGACGCACGTTTGTTCGGCAATGCTTCCTCCGACGTGCGGCTTCGCGACGACATGGACGTGTCGCACGCCATTCATTTCGATAACCGAACAGGCAACATCCCGGTTGACTTCTCTTCGAATCATATTCGGTTCCTGTTGCGGAACGCGGTGCAACAAAAAGGGGCAGCGCGATTGCCGCATGATCCGCCGTATCATTCGCGATTCTCCCGCAAGGTCTGCTATACCGCTCCATTCCATGTATCTTGCAAGTATTATCGACCGACGGCACTACTCCGTCCCGCGCGGTGCGTCGGATTCGGCTATCTCAAAGGGTATAGCCGGCAGCGTGCCCAAAGGCATCCGCCGTTTCGCGCCTGCCTGTCCCGGCGCATTGCCCGAAATGGCCCTCTCCGTAAAAACGTTGACAATCAGGTTTCCCTGGAATCCGGGCTTGATCTTGGTCGAATCGGCGCGGACCATCAGATGCAACTCCCGGCCCAGACGCGAAGCCTTCTCTAAAATAATGCCTTCGGGCGGATCGATCAGAACCGCTTCGACTTTCTGGGCGGCAAATCGCTCGGGCAGGCCCATCCTCACGGGAGTCGAATCGTCGACTGCCAGTTTTACGCTCGAATCCCACAGCGGAGTGACCGGCAGAGTTCGCCAACCGCGCTGCGCGACGACGACGATCCACTCTTTCGCTGGGACCAAGTGGCGATACAGGAACGCCTGCATCATGTCGTCGGCCGGAACCGCCTCGCGCATCACGTCGCGGCCCCCGACCACCGCGCGGCCTTCCAAAACCAGACGCAACGGGCCTTCCGGCGGCCGTGTCGGCGCGCCGAGCGTGAGCCGAACCTGATCGCGATCGGCCGGGATTCGAGCGCCGTCCAATCGGAAACCGCCGGAATCCTTCAGAGCCAAGCGGATCTCGCCCGAGAACCCGTCCTTGCGGAGTGCGTAAACGGTAATCGGCACGTTCTCACCGCGCAACGCGTTGACGGTCGACGGAACGACCCGAAGCTCGAAGTCGTGCCGCGGCGAGCCGACGCGAAGCCGGTAAGCGTACTCGGGGCCCCCGCCGCCTTGCACGTCGGCCAATTCGAGATAGTACGTTCCCGTTCGCGGCAACGTGCAAAGCAGGCGAGAATCGGCATGATGGGTCAACAGACCCTCGCCCTTGTCCTCGTGATCGTCATTTTCGCCGATAACCCGCCCTTCGTCGTCGATCAGCCTCAAGATCGAATCGAGGGGTGAACGAAGCCGCCTCGCCAAAACCTCGGCGGAGACGCGTGTTCCTTCGCGACCCTCGAACTTGAAGAAGTCGCGGTCGCCCGGCCGATCGATTCGCCCATTGACGATCACCGACGAGTCGATGCCAAAAGCCGTTTCGCGAGTGCCGTTGGACTCCTGCTCGAAGACCTCGGGTAATTCGTCCATGGCCAGCGGCAATGCGTCGCCCCCGATTGCGGCGACGCCGGACAGGATCGTGCGATGGCCGATTCGCGCGTCGTTCGGGTTGAGGAAGGCCTGTTTCGTCGGCAAATTCCATCCGATCAACGCGACGGCCGTCTTCTCGCCGCGCCGCCCGCCCAAGGGAAACGCCTGACGGACGAACGGTAGTTCGCCCAGCGTGATTCGGTACACGAAATCGCCGCGACCCCGGTGAATGGCGTCCTTGATCTCAACGACGTAGCGCCCGTTTTTCGGAATCACGTAGTGGAGCATCGGATCGGGATCGAAGCGATCGTCGTCGACAAAGGCGGCCTCGTTGCCGTCGGCGTCATACAAGGCCGCCGCAGCCTGAAACCAGCCCGGCACCGCGTCGGCCAAATAGGGAATCAATCGCCGCGCGTCGACCGCGACGATCAGATGAGCGCCCTTCCTTGCCTCGAAAGCGAAACGGTCCACATCGCCCGGCATGATCTGACCGTTGAGCACCATCGGCAGCGGAGCGGAAATGCCCGCGTCCGGCTGCTCTTCGTTCGGTTCGGTCTCGCGATATTCCGGCAGATCGCCAACATAGAACCGAAGTGGATTCGACGCGCCCTGGGGTGTGATCAGCCGCATCTCGCGCCAACCGGGCGAAGCGTCTTTCGCCGCCTCAATCCGAAGCGTCACGGTCTCCGAAAGCTGCGGGTTCAGTTGAAACTTGGGGTCGCGGCGCTGTCGTTGATACTCTTCAAACGCATCGACTTCTTCGCGATCGGCCCCCAACTCGATGGCAATCTCCTGAATGGCCGCCAGGGCGGCTTGCGGATCTCGACGTCCATCGGGCCCGCGCCGCCGATTGTACTCCTCGCGAGCGTTTTGCATGTATTCCCGCAATTCGGTCATCCGCTTGCCGCTGAGCGGCTTTTTGTGCTTGAGCACCGTGGCCTTCAGGCCCGTGCCCGAAAATAACAACTCATCGGCGCCGTCGAGAAACTGTCCGCCAAGGGTGATCTCGAAGTGCGTTCCGCGCTGACCGCCGGCGGGATAGACGTAGCCGATTCGAGGCGTTCTCTGGGCATACGCGCGCGGCGCCGGCCCAAAGCAGGACCAGCCGGCCAGCAGCAATCCGACGAGGCCTATCAAGCGAGTTCGAGCGTGCATCAGCAATTCCTCGCCGTTTCACATAATTTCGCGGAGGATTCCACCCGACTTCACCCCGTCCTCGACCGAGGGAACGAGGGCGACCGTGTGCCCATGCGGATGTCGCAACTTTTCGGTTCGGTCGATGCCGAGCAGCTCGTACATGCTGCCGATGAGATCCCAGGGATAGACGGGCCTGTCTCGAACCTCCTCGCCCGTAGCGTCGGACGCGCCGACGATATGCCCTCCCTTAAAACCGCCGCCGGCCACGACGGCCGAAAAAACCGGACCGTAGTGTCCGCGTCCTCCGTTCCAAGGCGCTTCCCACTGCACTTTCGGCGTGCGGCCGAACTCGCCGCTCCACCAGACGATCGTGCTATCGAGCAGGCCGCGATCGGCGAGATCCTCGATCAAGGCGGCGAACCCCTTGTCCATTTCGGGCAGTTTCCGCTGCATGATCTGAAAGTGCTGCTTATGCGTATCCCATCCCTTGTAGTTGATCGTGACGAACTTCACGCCTTGCTCGACGAGCCGCCGCGCGGCGAGACACGACTGGCCAAACGTGCTGCGGCCATACCGGTCGCGCAGCTCGTCTTTTTCCTCCGAAAGATCGAAGACCTTGCCCGCATCGCCGAGAATGAGATCGTAGGCCTGTTGTTCGGCCGTCCGGAAAGCCGCGAAACGCGGATTTCCGTCCATCGCGCGACTCAACGTGTTGAGATGGTCGAGCAGATCGCGCCGGGCCTTCTGCCGCTGGTCGGACATGCCCGGGGCCACGACGCCCTCGACGGCGAAAGGTTTTTTGTTCGGGTCGCCGCCGGTCGCGAACGGTTTGCATCGCGGTCCAAGGAAACCGGCCTCCGAAAAGCGGCCTTGGGTTTCGGTCAAAACGAT
>CAYMQL010000087.1:0-8357 GCA_964392255.1 uncultured Planctomycetaceae bacterium
GACAAGATCGAGTTGAACCATCGGATGAACCGGACGCTGGAAAAGATGGCGGCGGCCATCTTCAAGAGTTGGTTCATTGACTTCGACCCCGTCCACGCCAAAGCCGAAGGCCGCGATACCGGCCTTCCCGCCGACATCGCTGACCTCTTCCCCGATGCCTTCGAAGACTCCGAACTGGGGCCAATCCCGAGAGGGTGGACACTTGGCACGTTAGGTGACGTTGCGAACAACCCCCGCCGTACTGTACAGCCATCAGACGTGCCATCCACAACACCGTACATCGGCCTGCAGAACATGCCGCGATGCAGTATTGCTTTGGATGCCTGGGGGTATGCTGATGATGTCGATAGCAGTAAATCTAGGTTCAAGAAGGGCGAGATTCTATTCGGCAAACTACGACCATACTTTCACAAAGTCGGTATAGCGCCTGTTGATGGCGTTTGCTCAACGGACATTCTTGTAGTGGTTCCGAAATCGGTCGAATGGCATGACTACATACTATCTTTGGTGTCAAGCAAAATCTTTGTCGACTACACCGACTCCCACTCTGCCGGCACAAAGATGCCACGCACCAACTGGAAAGACATGGGCTGCTACCCCTTGGCACTTCCACCGAAGCCTTTAGCAAAGGCTTTTCGAGACCACGTCGCAGCAATCCATCAGCGAATCGTTGTTGCCGTGCGCCAGAACTATCGCCTCGCTTTCCTGCGCAACGCACTACTGCCTAAACTACTGAGCGGCGAGATCGAACTACCAGCATCCGAGGCCGCCACCGAAGAGATAACGTCATGATCGCTCGTGACCTCATCAGCAAGAAGACCCGAAACGAATTTCGTGAGTACCTCGTCATCTGGACACTACGTGAGATCGCAAACGAGTTCTCGGCAGCAGAACTTGAACCCAAGGAGCAATTTACATCCTCTTTTATCGACCTCTAGCCTAATTTAAAGGAGTACAATTGAAGCGATGAAACTTGTGGACATCAAAATAGACAATTTTCGTGGTATCCAATCTCTACATCTACCCTTAGACGACTTGACAGTACTTATTGGTGAGAACAATGTTGGCAAATCAACCGTGTTAGAAGCCTTGCGAGTGGTTCTGACGCGAGGTTTAGGTATCAGGCGCAGTGGCCAATTCACCGAATACGATTTCCATTTGAAGGATGCATCTGCCACACCGCAAACAGCAAACCCGGTTTCGATTATCTTGCATTTTGCGGAGAAACAGGAGGGAGAGTGGCCCGACTCAGTTGTTCAGCAGATGAGCGAAGTGATTCAGATTGATATGACAACAGGATTGAATCACATATGGTTACAGGCAAAAGGTACTTTCAATATAGAGTCGATATCGTTTGAAACTAAATGGGCCTTTCTTAACACAGATGGCGCGGAACTGATGCTCAAAAACGCCTCAGCGATCAATCTGATTTCCCGGTTTGTACCGCTCTTTTTTCTTTCCGCTCTTCGCGACGCTTCGCAGGAGTTCGGGCAGCGCGGCCAGTTCTGGAGTGGGTTCTTGAAATCCATTCAGCTCCCCGACAAACAGCGAGAGGAGATTGAAAAAATGCTCCAGGACGTAAACGCATCGGTAATTGGCGCGAACGCCGGGCTGACCGAGGTCACAAGCAAAATTGCCGAGGCGGGGAAACTGGTTCCTCTGGATTCCGCGGATCCCGTAGTTCTTGAGGCAATTCCTACCCGTATCTTCGACATGGTCGGTAAAATACAGGTGCATCTGAAATCGAACCAAGGCGCCAAACTTCCTCTACACCGTCATGGTGAAGGAACCCAAAGCCTTGCTGTGTTAATGCTCTTTCAGGCCTTTGTGGCAGCCAACCTGGCCGAAACCTACGCTTTGGAATCCACGCCGATTCTGGCATTGGAAGAACCAGAGGCACACCTTCACCCTTCAGCAACTCGTTCTCTTGGGTCGTTTCTGAAGATGTTGACTGGACAAATCCTTGTTTCGAGCCATTCTGGCGATCTGGTCTCTCGTGTACCAATCATAACATTACGCCGATTGTATAAACGAAACGGGGAAACAAAAGTCGGCCGAGTAGAAAGTGGCCTCCTAACAGGTCGGGAACTACAGGCCATTGACTACAGCGTGCGTCTCGACAGAGGACATTATCTATTTTCCAGATGCTGGCTTCTGGTGGAAGGCGAATCGGATTTTCATATCATGCCACTGCTTTTCGAATTGATGGGGCATTCACAGGATCAAGTCAGTTTCTCTGTCCTAGAAATAAGCCAAGTCATCGGCAAGGGTGAACCACTTATAAAATTCGCCAAAGCTCTAGGAATTGAATGGTTTTTAATGGCCGATGGAGACACAGCAGGAAATGACTATGTAAACCGCACAGCCAAACACATTGCACAAGGCGAAAGCCCTACGGACCGTGCTCGATCATTAACTCATGCCGACATAGAGCATGAGTTTTGGCATGCTGGTTATGATGGCTTTATCGAAAACATGGTTACAACTACACGTAAAAACCAGATCGAAAACGATGCCGCGGGTAACGAACAAAGAAAAACCAAACTACTGATCAAGGCAGCTATCACTCAAGCAGGTGGGAAACCAGCTTTCGCCCAATCCTTGGTAAGTGAGGTTTCACAACGTGGTATTGATTCTATTCCACAGACAATCCGGGAAATTATCACCTATGTTGTCCAACTGGCTGGAGGTTAAACGAAATGGTCGATTTATCGTCGCTTAACGAAAATCAAAAAGGGGCAGTGTTGTGGGACAAAGGCCCCCTTCTTGTATTAGCTGGTCCAGGTTCTGGTAAAACACGAGTCCTGACTTATCGAATCACACGTATTTTGGAGCAATCCGAAGGCCAACATTTCAGAATACTGGCACTGACTTTCACCAACAAAGCCGCCGCTGAGATGCGTAGTAGGGTCGAGAAACTCGTACCCAAGGAACTAGGCCGGGTGAGATTGACAACCTTTCACTCCTATGCGGCCGAGCTGCTCCAGCAGCACGGGAATCATATAAGCTTCCGCCCAGATTTTCAGATTCTCTCTAATGATGCTGACCGGGAAGCATTGTTGGAAGATGTTCTTGGTCAACTCCGGAAAGATCTCACCTATTCGCTTCCCGGGCATTTCAAGGCCGTCCAGATTCTCCCGGCGATCACTCGACTCCTTGATCGATGTGTCCCAGTAGATCGAGCAGAAGTTTTGCTACAACAATCAAATGTCGAGAACGCCACCCCGTTGGCTTGCGTTTATGCCGCTTACAGGAACGCATTACGCCGTACGAATTCAATGGACTTCTCGAGTCTAATCGCCGAAACGCTCGACCTTCTAAACAAATCCCCTTTTTTAGTAAAGCATATACGCAAAGTCTACAAACATATTCTTGTCGATGAATTTCAGGATACTAACCATACCCAGTACCAGATTCTCTCACTTATCACTAAACCCGACCCCTCCACCCTATTTGTGGTGGCAGATGATGACCAGATCATCTACCAGTGGAACGGTGCAAGCCCAAAAAGAATTCAGGCACTACGGGATGATTTTGAAGTCTCGGAATTACAGCTTCCAGAAAATTATCGCTGTCCGCCAATGGTAATAGAGTTGGCCAATGCCCTAATTGAAAAGAATCTCAACCGTTCCGCAGGGAAAAAACCGTTAAGAGCAGTCAAGAAAGGTGAGAGTAGCGATGTCGTTCGGGTGTTCGGGTTCAATACACTCGATGAGGAAACTGCATGGATCGCACAGGATATATCACAAAGAAGCCCTGATGATCGTAAGAACTGCGCTGTACTGGCACGCACTAAGAAACTTCTAGACTTGGTTGGACGCAAACTTGTAGAGGTTGGTGTTCCGGTCTTCTACGCCGCCCACAAGGATGAATTCAAAAGTGCACCCCTAAGAATGCTGAATGCAATTCTTCGTCTTGTGAATTCAAAGGAGGACAAACAATCATTAGCCCGCCTTTCCAAGGCATTTTACGAACTCGAAGGAGTCAGCATTGAGTTGGCCCCTGTTCTTTCTCGGGCATCTGCAGACGGAAAGGACTTACTACATGCTTGGCTGGATGAAGTGCAACAACGAGACTCTCTGGAAAAAGAAACAAAATATCTGCTTGAATTCGGAATTAAACCGCTGCTGAACACGCTCAATTATCGTGACTTTGCCATCAACCTCTTGAAATGGGCTGATAACTGCCAAGAAACATCACAACCGGATGAAAGTGCATTTAACGAATACGAGGAAGAACGCGAAGTCTGGCAACTTCTTACAAATGAAATAGCCAAGAAATTCGAAGGTGAAGAAGTAAGCCTCCATCAGTTCCTGCAGGAACTCGCACTTACATCCAAAACCGCGCCTAAACCTTCAAATGCGATTCCCTGTTTCACAATTCATGCTTCGAAGGGAATGGAATTTGGGCACGTGTATCTAATGGGACTTGTGGAAGATCAACTTCCTAGTTGGGCTGCCGTTAAAAAAGGTGAAAAGTCTCTTGAGATGCAGGAGGAACGCCGGAATTGTTTCGTGGCAATCACCCGTGCACAGGAAAGTCTAACTCTAACGCTCTCGGTAGAGGTCTTCGGTTGGAGGAAAAATCCCTCACGGTTCTTGAAAGAAATGGGCATAGAGTGATGAATTCATCAAATAGACTTTTACCCACAATGCGAATTGAGGAGACAACTACTTGAGTAACTACCTCGATGAAGCCCAAGTTGAACTCGTGACCGTGGAATATTTCCGCGATTTGGGCTACGGCTATCACCACGGCTCGGTTCTTGCGCCGGAAAGCGATGTGCCGGAACGGCTGGACTACGGTCAAGTGGTGCTGGCGCGGCGGCTGCGGGATGCCCTGTTTCGGATCAATCCGCTGGTGCCCGACGAGGCCATCGAGGACGCGCTGCGTCAGGTGACACGGACAGACAGCCCGTCGTTGTTGGTCAACAACCGGGCCTTCCACAAACTGCTGACGGATGGGGTGGATGTGAGTTGGCGGGAGGAGGGCCGTGAGCGACACGGCAAGGTGTGGCTCGTGGAACGCGACCCGGCGAAGTTGAATAACAACGAATTTCTGGTGGTCAACCAGTTCACGGTAATCGAGGAGAAACGGAACCGGCGTCCGGACGTGGTGGTCTTTGTGAACGGGCTGCCCCTGGCCGTGATCGAGTTGAAGAATCCCGCCGACGAAAAGACGACCATACGCCACGCCTTCAACCAGCTGCAAACCTACAAAACTGACATTCCCGGCCTCTTCGTATTTAACGAGGTATTGGTGATTTCCGACGGCTATGCCGCCAAGGCGGGCACTTTGACTTCCGGCTGGGACCGGTTTCAGCCCTGGCGGACCATTACAGGCGACGGGCTGGCGCCGAAGGGCGCGGTGCAATTGGAGGTGCTGATCAAAGGCATTTTTGAACGGCAGCGCTTCCTGGACTACATATTGAACTTTGTGACCTTTGAGGACGACGGCAAGACCATCGCCAAGAAGGCGGCGGCCTATCATCAGTACTGGGCGGTGAACAAGGCGGTTGATTGTACGGTCGAAGTCTGCGGCGAACGGCATTTCGGCGACGCGGACGCGCTGCCCCTGGCGGCCGAGGCTGCGGGGCGTTACGATGGCCGGATCGGTGTTGTCTGGCATACACAGGGGTCAGGCAAGAGCCTGTCCATGGTGTTTTACGCCGGGAAGATCATCCGGCACGCAGCCATGGAGAACCCGACGCTGGTAGTGATCACCGACCGGAACGATCTGGACGAGCAGCTCTTCGGCACCTTCAACACCAACCGGGAACTGCTCCGTCAGACACCGGTCCAGGCTGAAAGCCGCGAGCACCTGAAGAACTTGTTGCGCGTGGCGTCGGGCGGTGTGGTGTTCACCACCTTGCAGAAGTTCGAGGGCGGCGACGCACTGAGCGAGCGCGGCAATATTGTGGTCATCGCTGACGAGGCCCACCGAAGCCATTATGGTTTCGAGGCCAGGATAGCCAAGAAAACAGGCGAGTTGAAATACGGCATGGCGAAGTACCTGCGGGACGCCCTGCCGAATGCGTCCTTTATCGGCTTTACGGGCACGCCGATTGAACTGGACGACAAAAGCACACCGGCGGTGTTCGGCAATTACATTGACAAATACGACATCCTGCGTTCCGTCGAAGACGGCGCGACCGTGCCCATCTACTATGAGTCGCGCCTGGCGAAACTGGAACTGAGCGAAGCCGAGAAACCCACCCTCGACCCGGAATTCGAGGAGATCACCGAAGGCGAGGAGGAAACGGAGAAACAGAAACTCAAAACGAAATGGGCGGCGCTGGAGGCGATGGTCGGCACGGAGAGGCGGCTGGGGCTGGTCGCACGGGACCTGGTGGACCATTTCGAGACGCGCTTGGAGGTGTTGGACGGCAAAGGCATGATCGTGTGCATGTCCCGCCGTATCTGCGTAGACCTGTACAATGCGATCATCCGGCTGCGCCCACAATGGCACAGTGACGACGACGCCAAAGGGCAGATCAAAATTGTCATGAGCGGGTCAGCGTCGGACGTGGCTGCGTGGCAGCCGCACATCAGGACGAAGACGGCCCGTGAGGGACTGGCCAGGCGATTCAAGGATGCCGGGGACGACCTGAAACTGGTGATTGTGCGCGACATGTGGTTGACGGGATTTGACTGCCCGAGTCTTCACACGATGTACCTGGATAAGCCGATGGCCGGGCATAGCCTGATGCAGGCCATTGCCCGCGTGAACCGCGTGTTCAAAGACAAACCCGGCGGACTGGTGGTGGATTACCTCGGCATCGCCGACGCTTTGAAGCGGGCGCTGCATACCTACACCGCCAGCGGGGGCAAGGGCCAGGCGACCCTCGATCAGGAGCAGGCTGTCGCAGTGATGCTGGAGAAGTACGAGGTCGTCCGTGATTTGTTGCACGGATTTGATTATCGGGCCATCCTGACCGCACAACCCGCCAGTCGGATGAGCGGTGTTGCCCGGGCAATGGAGTTTGTGCTGGGGATTGAAGACGGTAAGAAACGCTACTTGCAGGCAGTAACGGCATTGTCAAAAGCCTTTGCCCTGGCGGTGCCCCACGCGCAGGCGATGGCGATTCGCGATGAGGTAGGACTGTTCCAGGAGATTCGGTCCGCACTTGTGAAGGTAACCGTTTCCGAAAGCGACCGGTCGCCGGACGAAATGGAGTCGGCCATTCGCCAACTGGTCTCACGGGCCGTGTACTCGACCGAGGTGGTGGATATTTTTGCGGCGGCGGGACTGGAAAAACCGGATATTTCTATTCTCTCGGATGAATTTCTGGCGGATGCACGGCGCCTGCCCCAGCGCAACCTGGCCTTTGAACTGCTCAAGAAACTGATTAACGACGAGATCCATACCCGTATGAGGAAGAACGTGGTGCAAGCGCGTTCCTTTGCGGAGATGCTTGAAATGTCAGTCCGAAAATACCAGAACCGCGCCATCGAGGCCGCCCAGGTGATTGAGGAACTGATCCGATTGGCCCAGGAAATGCGTGAGGCCCAATCACGCGGCCAGGTCCTGGGGCTGACAGAGGATGAGGTGGCTTTCTACGATGCCTTGTCAGAAAACAATAGCGCCAGAGAAGTGCTGGGTGACGAACAACTTCGCTTCCTCGCTCAAGAACTTGTCGATCGAGTCAAGAAAAATGTCAGCATTGACTGGCAGGTTCGGGAAAATGCCCGGGCTCAAATTCGGGTTTTGGTCAAAAGGGTGCTCAGAAAGTATGGCTACCCACCTGACATGCAAATTCGGGCGACTGAGCTGGTTCTTGAGCAGGCGGAAGTCCTCTGTACGGACTGGACGGAATGAAGTACGTAATCACAGATAAACAGGGCTCGAAACCCCGCTCCCCTAAAACCTCCACAAATCTTCTAGATGAGAAGGATATTGGCCGCATAAGTGATGACCCACTTATTAAAAGTGCGTCCAGGAGCGCTTTCCGAATTTCTGATAGTGTTTGTGGCCGTTTGGTATTCCATCAGAAGCACGGCTTCAAAAGCGAGTTTCGCAATACCCATTTCGGTTATATCATGGGGTCGGACGATCTCTGGACCAAGGTCAATATCAAATTTTACATAGATGCCGCCGATGCAGTGTTCAAGGCGTTGGAGGATTATCTTGTGACTAAGATTAAATCTGAACAATCATGGCCTACAGAACATAATTCCAAGAGTGGAGGTACGGCGGAATGACTGAAAAATTCATACCCGTTTTCACAATCACCAATGGAATTACTGCCGGGCTGACACGCATTGAGCGGGCGCGTGGATTCCTGGAGGCGGCAGCATTGTCTGAGGATTGGGTGCGGGAGATGGGGCGTCGCGCGCTGATTCTTGAAGCCCATCACA